>UQWK01000003.1 GCA_900544725.1 uncultured Collinsella sp. | reverse complement strand
CGGGACTGGAATTTGTGGGTATCGCCTACGATTATGCCGAACGTATAAAGGAAGAGTCTATTGGCGATGCTCCCAAGGTGGCTGTCGAAGCCTAGCTGACCTTGGAATATAGAAAAACTGCCACCCCTGCAAAAAGCTCTGACGCAGCGATGGGAAACGGACCTTGCTCTGCATATAATGAGGTCATATGACGGTGCGTTTGCATACATGCAACGCACTCCCATCGAACCGAAAAGGAGGTCTGCATGGATCCCAACAAGCGTCCCGACGACATGGTGCGAATCACCACTCCCGAACTTGCCCAGGCGTTCATCGAAGAGCAGATCGCTGCAATCCGCGAGCAGATCGGCGACAAGAAAGTCCTGCTGGCCCTTTCCGGCGGCGTTGACAGCTCCGTTGTCGCGGCACTGCTGATCAAGGCCATCGGCAAGCAGCTTATCTGCGTGCATGTGAATCACGGCCTGATGCGCAAGGGCGAGAGCGAGCAGGTCGTCGACGTCTTTAAGAACCAGATGGACGCGAACCTGGTCTATGTGGACGCGACTGATCGCTTCCTGGATAAGCTTGCGGGCGTCGAAGAACCCGAGGCCAAGCGTAAGATTATCGGTGCCGAGTTCATTCGCGTGTTCGAGGAGGAGGCCCGCAAAGTTGGCGACGAGGTCAGTTTCCTCGCCCAGGGCACCATCTACCCCGACATTCTTGAGTCCCAAGACGGCGTGAAGGCTCACCACAACGTGGGCGGTTTGCCCGAGGATCTGCAGTTTGAGCTCTGCGAGCCCGTCAAACTGCTGTACAAGGACGAGGTCCGCGTCGTGGGTCGCGAGCTCGGCCTGCCCGAGAACATGGTTGAGCGCCAACCGTTCCCCGGCCCCGGCCTGGGCGTCCGCTGCCTGGGTGCCATTACCCGCGACCGTCTTGAGGCGCTGCGCGAAGCCGATGCCATCGTGCGCGAGGAGATTGACAAGGCAGGTCTGACCATCTGGCAGTATTTTGCCGTCGTGCCCGACTTCCGCGCCACCGGCGTGCGCGAGGGCAAGCGCGCCTACGACTGGCCCTGCATCATTCGCTGCATCAACACCGTCGACGTCATGACCGCCGAGGTGCCCGAGCTCGATTGGGCGCTGCTCAAGCGCATCACCGCTCGCGTGACCGCCGAGGTCCCCGGTATTTGCCGCGTGTGCTACGACCTCACGCCGAAGCCGGTTGGCACGGTGGAGTGGGAGTAAGCTAACTCACCTAGCCCCCGTTTCCGCTTGGAAGCGGGGGCTTTTTGCTGGCGCTTCGCCCAATTTCGTGCATCTTGGGCCTCACGTATCCTGCGAACTAACAGATGTGACAAAGGGGCAGTTCCTTTGTCGCATCTTCGATGTTATGCGCGGGAAGAGTCACGAGTATAGTCGTTCCCCTCTCTGAGCTCTCTTCGACCTCGATGGAACCGCCGTGGAGTGCGGCGATCTCCCAGACCAGCGCAAGCCCCAGCCCCACGCCGCCATATGCCCTGCTGCGCGATTTATCGACGCGAAAGAAGGGCTGAAAGATGCTCGTCTGGTATTGCTCGGGAATGCCTTGTCCCTGGTCGTGCACCCGTAGCAGTACACGGTCGCCCTCGACGCGGGCGCTGATTCGCACGGTCGAGTTGGGCGTGCTGTAGCGAATGGCGTTTTCGGCCAAGTTGAACAGCAGCCGATAGATCAGCGTGTCGCTGCCGGTCGTTTGCGCGTCGCCCTCGCTTGCGAGCGCGATGCCCTTTTGCTCGGCAAGGGGCGCCAGGTCGGTGAGCACTTCTTCGATCATCGGCGCCAGGTCAATCGCATCGTTGCAGGGGACGCTGCGCAACTCGCTCATCTCGAGCAGGGTCTTTGTCATGTGCGTCATTCGCTCGGTCTGCTCTTGCAGCAGCCCGAGCAGACGCGCTGTATCTGCATCGGCGTCGGGGTGCTCGGCGCAAAACAGCTCAACCTGAGCTTGCATGAGCGCAAGCGGCGTGCGCAGCTCGTGCGCTGCATTGCCCGTAAACTGTTTTTGTGCAGAAAAACCTTCGTCAAGGCGGGCAATCATGTCGTTAAACGACGCGCTGCAACGCCTAAGCTCAGAGGGCACATCTTCGCTGATCTTTGTGTCGGCGAGGTTGTCGGGCCGCACGCTCTCGACTTGCGCTGCAAAGGTGCGCAGCGGCTGCAACGCATGCCCGCTCACAAAGTAGGCCAGCACGCCACCGAGTAGCGTCACCGCTGCGGTTATGTACCAGCTCGTCGCACCAAACGATTCTTGGGCGTCGCTCACGACGATGGTCAGATCGTCGTCGAGCTCCTTGCTCGTCGGGTCGAACGAGTTGGGCGAGGCCGCCTCCGCCTTGCTATGCTCCGACATTTCAGTACCGATTGAGTCCATGTAGCGCATGCCGGAGTAGCCAACCAGGCAATTAATAAGTACGCAGGTCAAACATATCAGCAGAGCTGTCATCAACGTGATGCGCCATTGCAGGGACAGTCGCTTCATTCGCCGTCCTCCATAACGTAGCCCTCGCCGATTCGGTTACGGATGGGGTCGTGCCCCAACGCGCCGCGCAGCTTTTTGCGCAGTGACGAGATGTGAACGCGGGTTGCGTTGCTAAAGCTGTTCACGCTGCTATCCCATACGTGGTCGATGAGCTCCTCTTGGCTCACCGGTCGTCCCTGGTTAAGCATCAGGTACTCCAAGATGCCGGTCTCCTTGCGTGTGAGGGATAGGGCCTCGTCGCCCACGGAGGCGACGCGCGCCTTGGTGTCAAAGCTCAGCGATCCGCAGGTCAGGACAACATCGCTTTGCGTAAAGCGCCTGAGCGTGAGGCTGCGGATACGTGCCGCCAGCTCGTCAAGGTGGAACGGCTTGGTGAGGTAGTCGTTGGCGCCCGCATCGAGCCCCGCTACCTTGTCGGAGACCTCGCCGCGTGCCGACAGCACGAGCACCTTGGTCTCACAATCGGTAATTCTGAGCTGCCTGAGTACGGTCATGCCGTCGACGTGGGGGAGATTAAGGTCGAGCACGACAAGATCGAAGGTCTCGATATCGAGCAGATCGAGGGCCTGCTGCCCGTCGTAGCAGCAGTCGACGCTATAGGCCAAGTTGCGCAGGCTGCGTGCGATTGCATCGCACAGCGCCCGCTCGTCCTCGACGACCAAGATGCGCATAACGTTCTCCTTGCATAGTCATTCGCGCTTAACACGGATTTTATAGTCGGTATGGTCCAATGGGTCGCGAAACGAAAGGAGTGGTCAGATTGTTCAAAGCGATTAAGCCTGTGGCGCAGGTGGCTTTGCTGATCGTTGGGGTAGCCATGGTTGGCTTTGGCATTATGCGCGGCGAGGCAGATGCCGTGCTGGCCAAGGCAATCAGGCTGTGCTTGGAGTGTATCGGAATTGGTTAAAAGAAAAAATACCGTATCGCATCTTTTGGCGAGATTTCGCGGATTGATTCAGGCGGCGGCAACGCTTGCGACCAACATTCACCTGCCTAATTTTGCCAAGGGAGGCATCTACCAGGGGGCGGGCAAAGCCGTCTGCGTGCCGGGGCTCAACTGCTACTCGTGTCCGGCGGCCTCAGGTGCGTGCCCCATCGGGTCGTTTCAGTCGGTGGTGGGCTCGTCTAAGTTCAGCTTTTCGTATTACGTCACCGGAACACTCATCCTGATCGGCGTGCTGCTGGGACGTTTTGTATGCGGCTTTTTATGCCCGTTTGGATGGCTGCAAGAGCTTCTGCATAAGATTCCCGGCAAAAAGCTCTCGACGAAAAAGCTCAAGCCGCTCACGTACATCAAGTACGCCGTGCTGCTGTTTGCCGTGGTGCTACTGCCCGTTCTGGTAGTCAACGATGTGGGCATGGGCGACCCGTTCTTTTGCAAGTACATCTGCCCGCAGGGTGTGCTCGAGGGCGCGATTCCGCTGTCCATCATGAACGTGGGAATCCGCTCCGCGCTGGGAAAGCTCTTTACCTGGAAGCTCGCGATCCTCATTGTGGTTGCGGTGCTGAGCGTGCTGTTCTACCGCCCCTTCTGTAAATGGATTTGCCCCCTCGGTGCGTTTTATGCACTCATGAACAAGGTGTCGTTGCTGGGGATTCAGGTTGACCAGTGCAAATGCGTCTCGTGCGGTAAGTGCGCCAAAGTGTGTCAGATGGACGTGGACGTTACGCGTACGCCCAACCATGCCGAGTGCATTCGTTGCGGCAAATGCGTGGGCGCATGCCCCGTCGATGCCATTAGCTTTCGCTACGGGCTGGGTGTGACGGGCGACAAACCCGCGCAGCCCGCGCAAGCCTGCGAAAACAAATAGGTATCTATATAAGCTTCGATATAAACGGAGGAACCATGAAACTGTCAAAAATTGCGGCCTTGTTGATGCTGCCCGTGCTGGCGCTGACTCTCGCAGCGTGCTCTGCCCCCAAGGGCGACGCAAAGGATGCCACGAGCGGCGATACGCAAATCGCCGAGCTTGTGGCACAAAAGCCGTCGAGCGCCGAGGAGGCGGCCGAGCTGTACCAGCAGCTGCTGCAAAAGGAAAACGAGATCTTTGCGAGCGATAACGCCCTATGGGAAAAGGTGTTTCTTGCGGCCAACAAAGACACTCCCATGATTGAGGACGGCAAGAACTACGGCGACTTTTTGCTTGATACCATCGAGGGCGCCAAGGATCAGTTTACGGCTGACGAGCTCAAGACGCTTAAGGCCGGCGCGCAGCAGGTCAAGGAGATCGAGGATAAGCTCATGGCGCTGGAGAAGGAGTTTCCCGGATGTGGCAGCACGCCCGGCGAGGGAGAGAGCGTCGATGCCTCGACCGCAGGCATGACCAACGGCGAGAGCGGGGAGACGAAGTTCCCCAGCTTTAAGGGCAAGGACTTGGACGGCAACGATGTAAACAGCGACGAGCTGTTCTCCAAGAACAAGGTCACCGTCATGAACTTCTGGTTTACCACCTGCAAGCCGTGCGTGGGAGAGCTGGGCGATCTGGAGAAGCTCAACAAGGAGCTTGCCGAGAAGGGCGGCCAGGTCGTGGGCGTTAATTCCTTTACGCTCGATGGCAACAAAGACGAGGTGGCAGACGCCAAGGACGTACTTTCCAAGAAGGGCGTGACGTACAAGAACATCTGGTTCAAGTCGGATAGCGAGGCCGGCAAGTTCACCTCCAACCTGTACTCGTTCCCGACCACGTACGTGATCGACCAGAACGGTAACATTGTGGGAGAGCCGATCATGGGCGGCATCAACTCCGCTGAGCAGCGCGAGGCGCTCAATAAACTGATCGATCAAGCACTCGCGAAGAGCGAACAGTAGATTCGTGGGACAGGCAACTGAAGGGGAGTCGCTGGAAACAGCGACTCTTTTTTTCTGCTTCGGGGTAGCATCATGGGTATACGTCGAAAGGGGGCGGCTATGGTCGGCAGCATGGTCGAGCGGTTGCCGTTTTGGGGACAACTTACATCCGATGAGCAGACGCTCGTGGCAGAGCGCTCGTCGCTGCGATCCTTTGATGCCGGGCAGATAATCGGTAGCAGCGGAAATTCTTGCACCGGCATTATCTTTATTATCGAAGGTGACATTCGCGTGAGCCTGCTTTCCGAGGAAGGCAAGGAGGTCACGCTGTTTAGGGTTGGCTGCGGAGAGTGCTGTGTCACCACGGCCTCGTGCGTTATCGAGCAGATTTCATTTGACACCATGGTGGTTGCAGCACGCAGGTCATCGCTTTTGGTGGTGCCTGCGAGCGTGTGCGTCCAGCTCGCCCGCGATAATGTCTACGTTAAGGCCTTTATGCTCCAGGTTGAGGTGAAGCGCTACTCCCAGGTGGTATGCGTGCTGCAGCAGATGCTCTTTAAGCGTCTCGATCAGCGCGTCGCCAGCTACGTGCTCGAGCATTGCCGAGTTGCGGGCACAGCAGAAGTTGCCGTAACGCAAGACGAGCTTGCACGCGACATCAACTCTGCGCGCGAAGCGGTGACGCGCGCTCTGAGCCGTCTTGCGCAGGACGGGCTCATCGAGGTTAGGCGCGGACGGATTATCGTGCGTGATGTAGATGGGTTGGCACGGTTGGCCTAGACCTACCGCGCAGCTGTATCTGCCGTCGGCAACATATTTTCCGTTTGGTGACTTGGTCACAGAACGCGACCGCAGTGCCTTGGCATACTTGCCCAAAGCAACCAGCAAAGGAGTGCGCTATGGGATTGTTTGATTTGTTTGCAGGACCGGACATGAATGTGGGCGTCCATGAATGGAAGGCTTCTAAGGGGGCGGTGCTGCTCGACGTGAGGAGTGCTGACGAGTATGGACAGGGCCACATTCCGGGCAGCGTCAACGTTCCGCTCGATCGTATCAACCAGGTGCTTGAGCTGTATCCAGACAAGGGCACGCAGCTTTTCGTGCATTGCCTGAGTGGTGCGCGAAGCAACCAAGCTGTGAGTTTTCTTAAGCGTTCTGGGTATGGCAGTGTCAAGAATATCGGCGGCATAAGCGGCTATACGGGAAAGGTGGTGCGTTAGCTATGAAGGTGGTTATCGTTGGAGGCGTCGCGGGCGGCGCATCGGCGGCGGCACGTTTGCGCAGGCTCGACGAGCAGGCCCAAATTGTCATCTTTGAGCGCACGGGTTTTGTATCGTATGCCAACTGTGGGCTTCCGTACTACATTGGCGGCGTGATAGAAGAAGAGAGTGCATTGACGCTGCAGTCTCCCAAGGGCTTTTGGGATCGCTTTCGCATTGCGGTCAAGACGAGTCACGAGGTGTTTGCCATCCATCCCGATTCGCATACGGTCGAGGTTCGCAATATGCTGACGGGCGAGGAATTTGTCGAGACGTATGACAAGCTCATCCTGTCGCCGGGTGCAAAGCCGATTCGCCCTGCGTTGCCGGGCATCGACTCGGATAAAATCTTTAGCCTACGCACCGTTGAGGACACGCTGCGTATTCACAGCTATGTTCGAGAGCGGCGACCGAGCAGCGCCGTCGTGATCGGCGGCGGCTTCATTGGCGTCGAGACGGCGGAGAATCTGTGCGAGCTAGGGCTCCAGGTGACCCTTCTGCAGCGTCCCGTCCAGCTTATGAACAACCTGGATTACGACATGGCGACCCTTTTGCATACCGAGGTGCGTGAGCACGGTATTGATCTGCGCCTCAAGGCCGATGTGACAGGTTTTGAGGAAGTTGATGGCCGCGTTGTCACCCATGTTGCGGGCGATGACCCTATCGGAGCCGATATGGTGCTGCTTGCCATTGGCGTGGCACCTGAGAGCCATCTGGCGCAAGAGGCGGGGCTCGAACTGGGCATCAAGGGGGCTATTGTGGTCAACGACCGCATGGAGACCTCTGCTGCCGACGTGTATGCCGTGGGCGATGCCGCGCAGGTCACGCATCAGGTGACCGGCGAGGACGCGGTCATTTCGCTCGCCGGCCCCGCCAACAAGCAGGGGCGTGTCGTTGCCGATGTCATAGCCGGCATGGACAGCTGCTACCGCGGATCGTTGGGCTCATCGATTATCAAGGTATTCGACTTGACGGCGGCAAGCACGGGACTATCCGAAAAGGCAGCACACGCGGCGGGAATTGACTGCGACAGCGTGGTCCTGTCGCCCGGTTCGCATGCGGGTTATTATCCGGGTGCAACGCCCATGACCATGAAGGTTATCTTCGAGAAGCAGGGATTGCGCCTGCTGGGTGCGCAAATCGTGGGCATCGATGGTGTGGACAAGTGTATCGACGTTCTGGCGACTGCCATCCAGGCAGGCATGCGCGGCGATAGGCTTAAGGATTTGGACCTAGCATACGCGCCGCCGTACTCATCGGCGAAGGATCCCGTCAATATGGCGGGCTTTATGATCGAGAACCTCAATCGCGGCATACTGGCGCAGTGGCATTGGGAGGATGAGCCCAACTTGCCACGCGATGGCAGCGTGCAGCTGCTCGATGTTCGTACGGAAGGGGAGTATGAGCGCGGGCATATCGATGGTTTCGTAAACATTCCCGTCGATGATCTGCGCAATCGCCTGGGCGAGCTCGACCGGGCCAAGCCGGTCTACGTAATTTGCCAGAGCGGCATTCGCAGCTACATTGCTTGCCGCATTTTGGCGCAGCATGGCTTTGAGTGCTTTAACTTCTCGGGCGGCTATCGCTTCTTTGCAGCCGTGACTGAGGCTCGCCGCGGCAGCGCTAACGTTATGCCGTGCGGGCTCGAAAAGTAGCGCGCATTGGAATGTGACAAAGTGACAGCCTCTTTGTCACATCGGGGATGTTATATGCGGGATGGTGCGCCATGCGGCGTGCTGTCCCGTTCGTTTTTTGGCGCGGTTCGTTACATTCCTCACTGGCTCCGGCAAAAAATGGGGATAGAGTAGGACAAACGCGTCGAATACGAACGGCGGGGGAGAGCGGGCGAGCGTGCCCGCGTGGGAGAGGTTGCCGTCCATGTTGGAGCTCAAAGGTATTTGCAAAAGGTACGTTACGCAGTCGTTTACGCAGGTGGCGCTCGATAGCGTAAGCCTGTCTTTTCGCGATAACGAGTTCGTGGCCATTCTGGGTCCCTCGGGCTCGGGCAAAACTACGATGCTCAACGTTATCGGTGGGCTCGATCATTTCGATTCTGGTGACTTGCTGATCGACGGCATATCGACCAAGGACTTTCACGATCGCGATTGGGATGCCTATCGCAACAACCGCATCGGCTTTGTGTTCCAGAGCTATAACCTCATTCCGCATCAGACCATTTTGGAAAACGTGGAGCTGGCGCTTACGCTCACGGGCGTGGGGCATGCCGAGCGTCACCAGCGTGCGCGCGAGGCGTTGGAGAAAGTCGGCCTGGGCGAGCACGTTAACAAGCGCCCGAGCCAGCTTTCGGGCGGGCAGATGCAGCGTGTGGCCATCGCCCGTGCGCTGATCAACGATCCCGAGATTGTGCTGGCAGACGAGCCGACCGGCGCCCTGGACTCAACGACATCCGTACAGGTCATGGATTTGCTCAAGGACGTTGCGCGCGACCGTCTGGTCATCATGGTCACGCACAATCCCGAGCTGGCGTACAAGTACGCCACGCGCATCGTCACCCTGGCGGACGGCAAGATCACCGACGATTCAGATCCCTTTGATGCTGCCGAGGCCGCGCGCCGCGAGGCCAAGCCTACGCGCAAAACCTCGATGAGCTTTGTGACGGCGCTGGGGCTTTCTGCCCGAAACCTTATGACCAAAAAGGGCCGTACGGCCATGACTGCCTTTGCGGGCTCGATTGGCATTATCGGTATCGCGGCGATTCTGGCGCTGTCCAACGGCGTAAACGGCTACATCAAAAAGGTCGAGGAGGATACGCTCTCGAGCTACCCACTCACCATTTCCAAGCAGGATTACGACCTGTCGTCCATGATGGGCGGCCATGGGGCTACCGATGAGGAGGCGTCCAAGGGCGAGGGCTCGTCCGATGACGCTACCGGTGGCAAAGCTAAGGGAACCGACAAGATCCCTGTGGTCACAGCCGTAAAGGACATGTTCGCAAGTGTTAAATCTAACGATATGACAAGCTTTAAGGCATGGCTTGACGACGACGGCGACGGTATCAATAAAGAGGTCAACGCCATCCAGTATGGCTACGGCGTGACGCCAGTTGTCTATCGTTCGAGTAAGGGCGACGAGAAGCCCGTCCGGCTGGTGCCCAACGCCATGACCGAGGCCATGAGCGGAGGCGCGAGCTCGGCGGCAACGGTGAGCATGGAATCCATGGGAACCTCGGTCTTTAACGAGATGATTGACGACCAGAGCCTGCTCGACAGCCAGTACGATGTCGTGGCGGGGCATTGGCCTACGTCTGCTAACGAAGCCGTGATGGTGCTTTCGAGCCGTGGCACGGTGGGCGATTACACGCTCTACAGCATCGGTGCGTTGGATATCAATGAACTCAACGATCTGGTTAACAGCGCCATGACGGCTGACGGTGGGGTCGAGACGCCCGAGACCGGCGCCGACTTTACCTACGACGATGCGCTGTCCACGACGTTTAAGGTGTTGTCGCCGGCCGATGCCTATCGCAAAAACGAAGAGACCGGCATGTGGACTGACATGTCTGGCGACGCCGACTTTATGGCCGCCAAGGTTGCCGATGGCATCGACGTGCACATTGTGGGCGTGGTGCGACCTAACGAGACGGCCAATGCGAGCGCGTTGTCTCCGGGCATTGCCTATACGCATGCGCTGACTCGCCAGCTTATGGAGCGCGCCGCCGATTCGCAGATTGTGCAGGAGCAACTCGCCCACCCCGAGACGGATGTCTTTACGGGCAAGTCTTTCGATGAGCTGCAGGGCGAGGCCAAACAAGGCGTGGATCTGGGCAGTATGTTCAGCGTGGATGAGGCGGCGCTGAAGAGCGCGTTCTCGTTCGATACGCCTGCGCTCTCGGGCGCTGCCGGCGGTATGGACCTTTCTGGCATCGACTTGTCCGGGCTGGACATTGACCTTTCTGGCGTTGGTAAGGACATCGACTTCAGCGACATCATGGCCAAAGCGCCAACCCCAGATTTCTCGGGTATCTTTGACGGTCTGGAACTCACGCCCGAGCAAATGCAGCAGGTGGGAACACTAGCCAACCAGCTGTTTGAGGGCTTTTTGCGGTCTGATCAGTTTAAGGCGCTGACGCCCGATGATCTTAAGGACGCGTCAAAGCTTACCACCGCGTTCTCGACGTATCTTGAGAGTGATACGGCAGCCCAGCAAATCCTGGCCCAGCTCAAAGCGCTCGGCGGCGATGCCCTGGCCGAGCGCCTGCAACAGGCGATGACCGACTATGTGCAAAAGCAGCTGGCTCCGTATCTGCAGCAGGCTATGGATCAGGTGATGAAGGCGATCAGCGAGCAGATAGCGTCGACGGTATCGTCCCAGCTTAAAGCGGGCGCGGCAGGGCTCATGGGTCAGATGGCGACGCAGATGTCTTCGAGTTTTGCCAACCTGGCGAGCGCCATGCACGTGGATGGGAGTGCCTTTGCTCGTGCTATCCATTTCAACATGGACGCCGAGGACCTGAGCTCGCTCATGATGAGCTATGCGAAGGCATCGAAACTCACCTACGACAACAACCTGACCACGCTGGGCTATGCAGACGAGGCAGACCCCATCTCGGTCAAGATTTTCCCGCGTGACTTTGAGGCTAAGGAGCGTGTGCTCGATCACATCGATGCGTACAACAAGCAGGTCAAAGCCGTCGGCCACGATGAGCAGGCGATCTCGTACACCGACTACATGGGTATCATCATGGGCTCGGTGACCGACATCGTGAACACCATCAGCTTGGTGCTCATCGCATTCGTGAGTATCAGCCTGGTGGTGAGCTCCATCATGATCGGCATCATCACCTACATCAGCGTGCTGGAACGCAAAAAGGAGATTGGCATCCTGCGTGCGATTGGCGCGTCGAAGCGCAACGTGGCCAACGTATTCAATGCCGAGACCTTTATCGAGGGCCTCATCGCCGGCGTCTTTGCCATTGTCGTTGTGATGGCCGTGAGCTTTCCGGTTAATGCCTGGGCGCTTGCTGCCAAACAGGTGCCCAATCTGATGAGCCTGCCCGTGCGGGATGCGCTGGTGCTCATTGCAATTTCAGTACTGCTGACGGTTGTCGCTGGCCTGCTGCCGGCCCGCAGCGCATCCAAAAAAGATCCCGTTGAGGCCCTGCGCTCCGAATAATGTGACAAAGGGACAGTCCCTTTGTCACATTCATCTCCCTGCACCTAGTTCGTTTTGCCCATCAGCGTGATGCGGATGGTTGGATGGGTGTACTCGTCAAACTCGTCCTCGGGATCCGTGTCAAACGAGTAATACGCTTTGATGGGGTCGTCACTCGTCCTGATAGAGATTCTCTCGTAGAGCGAGCCGTTCAAAAAAGCCTGCCTAAACTCTTCGGGGAGCTTCTGCGGTGCTAGGAGCTCGGGGCTTGCGGTCTTGACGTCTATGGTTTGGACAACAGAGGAAAGCGCGTCAAGGTCGAGCTCGATACGGGCAAGGTTGTCCTCGAGGCTCGCGTCGGGGTCAATCTCTGCCGCGTAGCTCACTTCCGTGAGCGTTCCCTTGTTGTCAAAATCCATGTACGTATAGGTCTTTTGGGTATCGGAGTCGCCGTCGTGCAGATAACCGCGGACGTGATAGCCGTAATCTTGATATCGCTCGTAGGGGTCATCGGCGGACACGTACTCGCATGAGGGCTCTAATGCCTTGCGAGCAATGGCGATCTGCTCAGCCGCGGCCGCGGCGTTCTCCTGCATCTCGATGTTTCCCTGCGCCAGCTGCGGGATATAGGCGCCGCATACGATCGCGAGGGGCAGCGCCACAAGCGCGACGACCCACTTCTTTGCACGGGGGACAGGAACGCCACAGGCCTCTGCCATAGCCTTTGCGTTGGCGAAGCTCTCGGTAAGCACGTCTGCCGCGGTGGCAACGGCGCCTACGGCAGCGGCGACTTCTGCCGCGCCGCCCAGGTTGCGCGCGGTCTCGTTGTCGCTGTTCTTGAGCAGGCGCGCGGCGGCCTGCGTGCCAACAACGCCTGCGATTTGTGCCGAGCGGTCTTTCTCGCTCTGCTCGACGGCGAGCCGGCGCTGCATTTCCTTCCACTGCTTGCCACGCATGCCAAAGCGCGGGGCGAGAGCGCAGTAGCAGAATATAACGAGCTCGATGGCGGTGAGCACCAAGGCGGTCATCATGCCTGTCTCTTGGAAGCCTTCGTGATGGAAGACGATGTCGTCGACCATTTCGAAAGGAATGATCGATAAGGGCAGCACGAATGCCATGGCAAGCGCCGCGCCGGCAACCTTTGGGCAAATGCAGTATCGCTGGATGCGTTTACGTTCTTGTTCGGAGAGTGTTGCCATAGCTGGTCCTTGGAGTCGTGGCGGTCGTTACGGCGCGCGGCGCGCGGGATGTATCAGTCTGAGCTAGCGCTGGATAAGAACATAGAGCAAAATACTCAGCGCGATGAGCAAGATACCCGCGATGTTAAACATCAGCGTGGCAAAGTCGCCCACGATAGGGCGCTCGACATAGCTCTTGTCTGGGCTGCTGGGGTTGTAGTGCACAGTCATTTGGCTGCCGAGGGGCCAAAGCTGCTCTGCGAGAGTATCTAGGCGTGCGATGGGCCCTGTATGTACGTGCAACCAGCCCTTGGCGTCTTCGTACGCCGCGCTTTGCGTGCGGACGGGGAGCCCCGACAAGCTTTTGGTCTTTACGCCGCGGAATTGTTTTCTCACGTGGTACTGCGTGCCGTCGACGGTGTACTCCAAAACGGGATACATCCTGCCTTCGCCCATAAAGCGGTGGTCAATGACCGTTCCCATGATCATAGCGGTGCAGGCCTTGGCTTTCCTGCGGGCGGCGGCTTTCATGAGCGTGCTCATTCCGATAAGCAGGATGCCGATGCCTCCAACCGAGATGAGCGCGAGCAGGGATATCTGCGACGTGGTCACGGCGTTCTCCTTTGGCGCGATACCGTCATATGTGACTCAGTATAGGGAATCCTGCCATCGATGAGTGCATGGTCATGCGGCTAAAGTGTCTTGACGGCTCGATGGGTTTGCCATTTGCGCCTTCTCCGGTCCATACAAAAAGCTGTACGTCAGCATTCAAAGATGTCAAAAAATGTTGACTTTGGATGTTGACGTACATGTTTTGGAGTGGATGAAAGGTTAGGGTGGCGACTTTGGAATAGGGCAGGCGCTCCTATATCCACTCGATGATGCCGCTTTCATCGTGCTCGCCGCGCCGCCGATTTGTCGGCCTTTGTTGCGTTAGAGGTACCTTGCCGCGAACTTCTCGAGGCTGGCGTTGCTTGCGTTGTTGAGAATGCCGCCGTCAACGATCTTTGCGCCCGGAGCGCTTGCCCTAAGGACCGACGCCGTTTTGCCCATTCCGCTTCCGCCCGAGGTGGCAAACAGGACGATCGTCTTGCCTGTCAGGTCGTGAGACTCAAGGAATGTGTTGATAATCGCCGGTGCCACGTACCACCAGATGGGGAAACCCAAAAAGATGGTGTCGTAGCCTTCGATGTGCTCCACTCTAGAGGTTATGGCAGGGCGGCAGGAGGGGTCGGCAGCCTCGAGTGTGCTGCGGCTCTGCTTGTCGCGCCAGTTAAGGTCGGCGCTTGTGTATGGATTGGCGGGCACAATGGCGAACAGGTCACTGTCCGTCACGCGAGCCAAGCGGCTCGCAACGTCCATCGTGGTTCCCGATGCGCTGAAATATGCCACAAGTGCCTTAGTCATTGGAGTTCCTTTCGTTGCTGCGGTTTAGGCTTTATGGTGAGGCAGTATTTGGTGCCATGGTGAGGTGCTATTAAGTGCCGCCTCATGGCCGCGATACCGAGCGGCTTGAACAGCATCCGGTTGAGGCGCTGCGTAGCCGATAAATGAGATAGTCAAGGCATTCGAGCTTCTGCTGCCCGGTGTGTATATCATTGAGCAATTCGCGGCGATGCCGTTTTAGTAGGCAAATGCGCGCGCAGTCGCTGGCGGCAGTACCGTACAGCTCGATAAACTCTTCGCTGCAGCCGGCGTCGCGTAGGCCGTCGATGATGTCGTCGTCCATGGCATCACTTTGTGGTTTTGACCTTGGTGGTGCCGGCAAGCGGCTTTTCGCCGGGACGGGCCTTGGGACCAACGAGCGCGTGCGGTTGATAGAGCTCTTCGAGGAACTCGATCTCGGCGGGGGAGAGCGTTATGTCGAGCGCGGCCACGGCGTCGTCGACGCGCTCGGGCTTGGAGCAGCCCACGATGGGGGCCTCGACGCCACGTGCCCAGTGCCATGCCAGCGCAATCTGCGCCATCGGCACGTCATGATCGGCGGCAATCTTGGCCACGCGCTCAATGACGGGCATGTCGATGGCGCGGTCATGGTCATACTTGTTGGCCATGGTCGTGTCGGTGATGCCGCGTGTGCTCGAGCTTTCCCACGTGGGCCGGCAGAGGTGTCCCGAAGCCATGGGGCTGTATGGCGTAAGGGCCATGTCGAACTGGCGGCACACCGGGATCATCTCGCGCTCGTCCTCTCGGTACAGCAGGTTGTAGTGGCACTGCATGCTCGTAAAAGGTGTCCATCCGTGGTCGCGCGCGACAATCTGCAGGTTGTGCAGCTGGTAGGCATACATGGCGCTGGCGCCAAGCGCGTGGACCTTGCCCTCGCGCACCAAGTCGTTGAGCGCCTCCATGGTCTCTTCCATGGGAACGTCGTAATCGAAGCGGTGAATGATGTAGAGGTCTAGGTAATCGGTGCCCAAGCGCTTGAGCGAGCCTTCGATCTCGCGTTTGATGGCGTCGGCGGAAAGGCCGCCTTCGTTGAAGTGAACCTTGCTAGCCAGCACGACGCTCTCGCGAGCGATGCCCAGATTGCGCAGGGCGGCGCCAATGTACTCTTCGCTCGTGCCAAAGCTGTAGCAGTTCGCGGTATCGATAAAGTTGATTCCGGTGTCGAGTGCGCGTTTGATGACGGCGCGTGTGTCGTCGGGTCCGATGGTCCACTGATGAAAGTCGGGGCTGGTCTCGCCAAAGCTCATGCCTCCCAGGCAGAGTTTAGAGACTTTAATGCCGGAATGGCCAAGGGTTGTGTACTGCATGATGCTCCTATTTCTGGTTCTCAACGTCGGGGTGCCAGGCGGCATATTGCGCAAGCTTCTCGGGCGTGCGCTCATAGAAGGGTTTCCCGCGATCGAGGGTAGCCATGGCGGTCATGTCGCTGTCCGTGAGCTCGAAGTCGAAGACATCGATGTTGTCGGCGATGTGCGTCGGATTCTTGGAGCCTGGAATGACGATATTTCCCTCTTGGATATGCCAACGCATAATGATTTGAGCAGGCGTTTTGCCATACTTGACAGCGAGGTCGCGCACGAAGGGCTCGTTCATGATGCTGCTGTTACCGCGCCCGCCGAGCGGGTACCACGCCTGCAACGCAATGTCGTGCTGGGCGAGCAGCTTCTTCAGTTCGGTCTGCGGGAAATACGGATGGCACTCGACCTGAATAAGGGATGGAACGATCTCGCAATTTGCGAGAAGCTTCTCGATTTCGTTCTCGTCGAAATTGGAGATTCCGATGGAGCGGAGCTTGCCTTCCTTGTACGCGATCTCAAGCTTCTCATAGCCCGCCAAGTAGTCGCCTGCGGGTTGGTGCAGAATCATGAGGTCGATGTAAGGTGTGTTCAGACGCTCGAGCGTTTCGTCGACGGCGGTGTCGCTGTTGTAAAAATAGGGCCAGAGCTTGGTTTCGAGAAACACGTTTTCGCGCGGCGAGTCTGATTCGCGCACGCCACGACCCACTGCTCGCTCATTCACGTATGCATTGGCAGTGTCGATGAGCTCATACCCCATGCCGAGTGCGGAGGTAACCGACGATTGGGCATCGTCGGGTTTAAGCAGATACGTGCCAAGTCCTAGCTGGGGGATTTTGATGCCGTTATTGAGCGTGATGTATTCCATGCGCTTCCTTTCTCGATGGTTCTCTTCTGTAACGATAGTTTCGAGATTTGATAATGTATATTGCCTATAGCAACTAGCTAGATATACGGATTATGTATGTGAAACGAATTGGACCGAATGAGGTTCTCCGTTGTGCACGAAGGAGCAAGCATGGAGCTGCGAACGCTGCGTTATTTTCTTGCTGTGGCCCGCGAGGAAAACATGACCGAAGCTGCTAACGTGCTACATGTGACGCAGCCCACGCTCTCGCGCCAGATAGCCGATTTGGAACGCGAGCTGGGCGTGGAGCTGTTCGAGCGCACCAATCGATCGTGTGTGCTCACGAGCGATGGCATGCGCTTGCGCCAGCGCGCCGAGGAGATTGTCTTGCTGGTGGAACAGACCGAGCTAGAGTTGGCGGATCGGGAGCTCGGCATTGCAGGCGTTATCCGCATTGGAGCCGGCGAAACCAAATCGATGCGGCTGGTGCTCGATACTTTTGCGGAGCTGCATCGGAGTCATCCCGGAGTGACGATTGAGCTCTATACCGGCAATGCCGATGCGGTGGAGGAGCGCTTGGAGCGTGGCTTGCTCGACTTTGCCCTGCTGTTGGAGCCCGTTAACGTCGAGAAATACGAGTGGATCCGTATGCCTGAGGCTGACCGGGCCGGCGCCGTTGTCGCCGCGAGCGGTCCATGGGGTGGCCTGGACGTGTTAACGCCTGCGGACGTGGCGAAGATGCCGCTGCTGGTGAGTTCGCGTACCTCGAATCGAGCGTTCGATCTCGAAGTGTGGTCGGGCGGCGTCTTCAGCTTCGATGACCTCAACGTCGTGGGGCATTTCGATCTGATCGGCAACGCGTCGCACCTGGTGCGTTCGGGCACCGCATGTGCGGTTGGTATTGGAAGCTTGTTGCAGATAGATGAAAGCAGCGACCTGCGTTTTATCCCGTTTGAGCCGCCGCTCACCATTGCATCGTATCTGGTGTGGAAAAAATATCGCCTGCGTTCTCGCGCCTGCGAAGAGTTTCTGAACCGTTTGAATAGGATGTGACAAGGGGGCAGTCCCTTTGCCGCATTGATCTGAGAGTGGATGTTGATGTATTTATCGCTGGCCCCTATGGAGGGGATTACCGGGCATGTGTTCCGTCGCGTGCATGCGGAGTGTTTCGGCGCACTCGATTGTTATTACACGCCGTTTTTGCCGCCGCCGCGCGTGGGCAACCGCTTTGGCGGTAAGGCGTTTAAAGAGGTCGATCCCGCCAATAACCAGGGGCTTAACGTGGTGCCTCAGCTGATGTCCAAGAATGCGGATGAGTTTGTGTGGGCGGCGCAGGTGCTCGCCGACATGGGTTATCACGAGGTCAATCTCAACCTTGGCTGCCCCTCGGGCACGGTTGTAGCCAAGGGGAAGGGTTCGGGTTTCTTGCGCAACTTGGACGAGCTCGAGGTGTTCTTGAGCGACGTGTGCGAACGCTCGCCGTTGCCGGTGTCGGTCAAGACCAGGCTGGGGTTGGAAAGCGACGACGAATACGAGCGTGTGCTTGACCTCTATTGCCGCATGCCGCTGGCAGAGCTGATCGTGCATCCGCGCGTGCAAAAGGACCGCTATGCGGGTTCGCCGCGCAAAGAGTTTTACGGCGAGACGCTGGAGCGGGCGCCGTTCCCGGTGGCCTACAACGGCGACATCTTTGATCTTGAGGAGATGGATGCGCTGGTGGAGGCCTATCCCGGAACGCGTCACGTAATGTTGGGGCGCGGCTTGCTTGCGAACCCCGCGCTGGCTCGCATGGTTAAGGGCGGCCCTACTGCCACGGCTGCTGAGCTGCAGCGCTTCCACGACACGCTGTTTGCGGCATATGCGGAAGAGATTGGCGGCAATGCGGTCTTTCGCATGAAGGAGTGGTGGTTCTACGCCAAATGCGCCTTCGCCAATCCCGCTAACGTTCACAAGATCGTGCGCAAGACCAAAAAGGTCGACGAATACCGCGCCGCCGTCGAGCGCGTCTTTCGCGAGCAGCCACTTGCGCCCATAGCCCGCTTTCACGGCTAGTTAGTCGTTGGGGACGTTCTTTAACGACTAGTCATTTAAGAACGCCCCCAACGACTATGTTGCAAAAGCTGTACGTCAGCACCCAAAGATGTCGAAAAATGTCGACTTTGGATGCTGGCATACACGTTTGGGTTCGGCGGGGGACTAGGCAATCCTTGCGTCAAGGGTAATGAGCTCCCTGAGCCGCTCTGTGCGTGTCTGCCCATGACGCTTTGCCTTTGCGTCAAACGCCTCAAGAACCGATTCACCCACACGTGCCGATAAAACAACGCTTGGCTCATCAGAGATCGACGGCCTTCCCAGCTTGATGGTGCGGCCCTTCGGCCACTCATCTTTTTCGTATGCCTCCGCGGCTTTCTCCAACTCTCCGGGTGCAAACCCCATCATCTTTTCGAGCTGCTTAGCATCCATAGCGCCTCCTATCGATCGACATAATGTCGAGCGCTGGTTCTCGGAATCTCTTTTTGTATACAGTTTTGTAGACAAAAATACAAGCAGCTTATCAAGCTAATTAGCGTGTTTTGACTAGTTTTTTCGATAGGAAATGGGCATCGATGGTTTCGATATTTCTTCACTTTCCAAGTTGGAACATGAGCGCTCATTGAACCTGCAGAGGGGGCACTTTAACAAACTATCGAGGTTCTGGCCAGGAGCTTTCACCGGTCTTCGGTGGTGAGAACAGCTCAATTCGCGACACAGTGTGTCGCGAATTGGAGTAGTCGCTGAGTGTTCTTTAACAACTAGTCATTCAAGAAGAGAGCGTCTAAGTGCCGGAATTGCTATTTTGAGTCGTCCCTAACGACTATTCTGGAGGGCAGTGTGCAAAAAAGGGTAAATATGAGTACTGTTGCCATTGTGGTTGCATTTATCTTCTTCAAAAATAAGGTCCCTGATGAGATTTAATACCATTAGGCTTCTCTTTTATTGAACATATGGGGAGAAATAACGCCATCTGCGGACGCTTGGGGCGTTGAATGATCCCTGAAATGATTAAAATCGCTGTTACTAAACAAGTAGCAGTACTCATATTTGCCATTTTTTGAACACGGTCCTCTAAGGAGCCCTTTCCAGAGACGTCGGATGGCTTCAAACAGCCATAATCCAAAGGCCGTCTCAAGCAACTAGTCATTTAAGAACGTCCCCAACGACCGCCCACAAAAAGCTGTACGCCAGCATTCAAAGGTGTCGAAAAAAGTCGACTTTGGATGCTGGCGTATATGTTTGGGTTCGGCGGGGGACTAGTTATTGGGGACGTTCTTTAACGACTACTCATTTAAGTGCGTCCCCAATGAGTGGAACTACTCATTTAAGTGCGTCCCCAATGAGTACTAGATCAGGTTCTCCTGTACCCAGGCGATGATGTCGCTCGATTCGTAGAGTGGCTTGCCGTCGATGAACAGGCAGGGAACCTGGCGTTTTCCGCCGACGGCGATGAGCGTCTGCTCGGCATCGGGGTCGGTCGAGATATTGCGCTCGGGAATGGTCACACCGTTATCGGCCAGAAAGTGCTTGACCTTTATGCAATACGGGCAGCCGGTCATAACGTACAGCTCGAGCTTGTGATCAGTAGCCATAAGTCTCCAATCGGTTGAGGTTTCGGTTGAGATACCCAAAGCCGCCGCAGTCTATGCGCGCGTCAACGACGACTCGATGGCATGGACCAGAAACGCCGTGGCTCCGGTGCCGCAGGGCTTGTCGTAGTAGTCGATAAAGCGCTGATCGGCAAGATAGCCGTGGGCGAGGCCCAGGTATGCTTCGTCTTGGGGTTCGTGTCCCCAGTTAAGGCCAATCCATCGACGGTGCATTGCGACAAGCTTGCGCGCCTCGCTTCCATCCGGTTCGCTGTCGCCCATGGCGATCGAGAGCTGGCCCAGAATAGCGCGTTCAAGTTCCTTCATGTCGTTCCATGTCTCGGGGTCCATGTCCAGCAGTGCCTCGTTTGCTGCATCGACGGCCTCGTCGCCATAGCGCGCCCGCGCCTCAGCACCGTAGCGCTCCTCGTTTTCCTGCACGGTACGCCAGCGCTCCAGTTGCGGCAGGACAGCGCCCATAAGCGAGACGGCTTCGTCGAGCGACATGCCGGTGTTTTGTGCCAGCCGCGGGGCACAGTCCTCGATCATGGCCTCCATCGTGGTCTCGTAGGTGTACTTGCCGTGGTCGTAGCACCACTTGCAGTAATGGTCGGTCTTGGCGCCGTGGGCATCGGTACCGCAGTCGTCGGGCGTGAGTATCATGCCGCAGCTCTGGCAATAGTGCTCGGGCATTTCGAGCAGATGAGACAGTGGCTCGCCGGTCACGGCGGCAATGAGCTTCATCATGTCGATGCCCGGGGTGACCTCGCCGCGCTCCCAACGGCTGACGGCTTGGCGTGTGACGAAGAGCTTGGCGGCGAGCTGCTCCTGAGTAAGGTGATGGGCACGACGGACGGCGATGAGCTTTTCTGCAAAGGCCATAACGGCTCCTTTCTGCTGGTTGATGGCTTAAGCATAAGCGGCGGCGGGCGCCCTTCCAAGCAACCGTTGGTTGCACGACGGGGGACCGCGGCGAAGAATTGCGCGTAACGTCCCACACCTCCATGCCGTACAATGACCGACATAGAACCTATCGCACACATACATACCGACCTGCCGCAGAAGTTCGGCATCCCGCGCAACAGCTTTTTGGCGCCTCACCTGCAGGGACGCATCGTTTTTGAGCCGGAATTTGCCTCCAACGCAGCGGTTGAGGGTCTGGACTCCTTCTCTCACCTATGGCTGCTCTGGCGCTTCGAAAACGGCACGCCCGGCGGCACGGCTAAGGATATTGCCGCCGATGCCAAAACGCAGGACAGGTCCGGCACCAACGCAAAATGGTCGAAAACCGTGCGTCCGCCGCGTCTGGGCGGAGCCGAGCGCGTGGGCGTGTTTGCCACGCGCAGTCCGTTTCGCCCTAATCCCATCGGGCTCACCTGTGTCAAGCTCGATCGTGTCGAGCTCACTGACGATGGTCCCATCATTCATGTGCTGGGGGCCGATCTGCGTGACGGCACGCCCATCTACGATGTCAAGCCCTACATTCCGTTTGCGGACTGTCACCCGGATGCGACCGGCGGCTGGATTGAGGATGCGCCGTGGCAAGAGCTCGACGTCGAGTTTCCGCAAGCGCTGCAGGATATGGTCCCGCCCGCAAAGATTTCTGGCTTGGTTGAGGTTCTTCACCAGGATCCGCGCCGCGCGGGCAGCAAGCACGAGCCAAACCGCATTTACCATTTGGCTTACGCTGGGCTCGACATATCGTTTACGGTCGACGGAACCAGGTTGACGATAACCGCCATCACCGACGCGCAAGACTAACCAGCCATTCGTCCGCACCCGTCAAATTAAGCGCCAAGCCCCATGCCAAAACCGCCCACGCTGGTGGACAATAACGCCTACCAAAACAATCCGCTTTGCACGGGAGCTCAGCATGAAATACGACTTTACCTCGCTTATCGACCGCCACGGAATGGACTCCATCGCCGTTGACTCCTGGGGTGAGATTCCCGGTATGGCTCCGAACGCACCCGACGAGGGCTTCGACCGCATCCCCATGTGGGTAGCGGACATGAACTTTGCCACGGTGCCCACGGTTCAGGAGCACATCATTCAGCGCGCCCAGCATCCCATGTTTGGCTATTTCGATCCGCGCGACGAGTACTTTGACCGCATCATCGAATGGCAGAGCCGTCGCAACGGCGTTGAGGGCTTGGCGCCGGAGCATATCGGCTACGAAAACGGTGTGCTGGGCGGTGTCGTGTCGACGCTGCGCGCGTACGTCCAGCCGGGCGATGCGGTGCTGGTCCACAGCCCCACCTACATCGGCTTTACCAAGTCTATCGAAGCCGCGGGCTATCGCATTGTCCACAGCCCGCTTAGGCTCGACGACCAAGGCGTGTGGCGTATGGACTTTGAGGACATGGAGCAAAAGCTCGCCCAAAACCACATCCATGCCGCGGTGTTCTGCTCGCCGCACAATCCCTGCGGCCGCGTATGGGAGCGCGATGAGATCGAACGCGCCATGGACATCTATCGCCAGCACGGTTGCGTGGTGATATCGGACGAGATTTGGTCCGATATCATCCTGCCGGGTCACAAGCATATCCCGACGCAGTCGGTGAGCGAGGATGCCCGCATGCGCACGGTTGCCCTCTACGCGCCCAGCAAGACGTTTAACCTGGCGGGCCTGGTCGGCAGCTACCACATCATCTATAACGAGACGCTGCGCGACCGCGTGTGCGCCGTGTCCAACAAGACCCACTACAACGAGATGAATGTCCTCTCCATGCATGCGCTTATCGGTGCCTACCAGCCGCAAGGCTACGAGTGGGTTGATGAGCTCAACCAGGTGCTTGCCGGTAATATCGAGTACTTCTGCAGTTACGTGGACGAGCATTTTGAGGGCGTGTCCTATTCGCGCCCGCAGGGCACGTACATGGTGTTCCTGGACTGCACCGAGTGGTGTCGCGAGCATGGCCGCGATATTCAGTGGTTGCTCGACGAGGGGGCGCGCGTGGGCGTGGGGTATCAGGACGGCCGTCCGTTCCACGGACCCTGCCACATTCGCGTGAATCTGGCGCTGCCGCTTTCGCGGGTAAAGGAGGCGTGTGAGCGCCTGGACCGCTACGTTTTTGGGGTATAGGGGACGCTCGATTCGAGTGCTGCCCCATGTGCCCACGCCGTCAAAATGCGTGGGCACATGGGGCGCAGAGGGTAGCGAGCGCGTTTTCCGCATTCGCTACTTTTCATGAATCTGCTTGCCGCAAAGATGTTCAATCGAAATCTCGTAGAGTTGGACGCCCTTTATGTCTTTGGCGATCTCCTCCTCGACTTCTTCGGCAGAAGGGTAGTACTTAATCGCGAGCTGACGGACTTTGTCCTCGATAAACGCGGGCGCTTCATCTACCAGGCGACAACGACCAAAGACAACGGTACTCATAACGTAGGGAGCCCAGTCGCCGTCCTTGTACCACTCGTTGCCGTAAACGGTAAAGCAGACTTTATCATCATGCCTGAGTGAATCGACCTTGTGGCCAGCCTTGGCGCCATGGAAATAAATCTTGTCGTGCTCGGCGTCAAAGAAGTAGTTGACGGGAATGGCATAGGGGTAGCCATCATCGCCATTGACGGCAAAGACGCCGCGCTTGCAGGTAGCGAGCAGTTCGCGCGCTTCCTCGTCGGCGATGGCGCGTTTCTTTCGACGTAAGGGCCTAAACATCGTTGGCTTCCTTTCTGCTGCGCATGGTGGTTGAGCACAAACTATAGCGAAACAGCCCCTTTTTTCTTGATACAGGCGAGTATGTTTTTGAGCTTGTTAAAGTCGAGCGGTTTGGGCAGATGGGCGTTCATGCCGGCGTCGTGTGCCGCCTTGGCGTCTTCGGCAAAGGCGTTGGCGGTGAGCGCGATGATGGGGATGTCGGCCGCATCGGCCTTTTCGCTCAGGCGGATCGCGCGGGTTGCCTCGTAGCCGTCCATGCCCGGCATCATGATGTCCATTAGAATCGCATCGAAGCTACCCGCGGGACGGCCAACGTATAGGTCGACCGCTTCGTTGCCGTCGGCGGCGCGAGTTACGACGATGCCCTCGCTTTCGAGCAGAGCCTGGGCAATCTCGGCATTGAGCTCGTTATCTTCTGCCAAAAGGACGTTCATGCCGGCGAGCGAGCAGCTGCTTACCTGCGTGTCTGCACATTCTTTTATCTGAGGGTTCTTGTCGATATCGAGCGGAATCCGGACGTCAAACGTACTCCCCACGCCAACCTCACTCGAAATCTCAATCGTGCCGCCCATCATATCGATGAGCGATTTGACGATAGACATGCCAATGCCGGTTCCTTGGAACTTGCTGCGCGCATCGTCGCCTTCCTGGGCAAACGGCTCGTAAATGTGTGCCAAAAACTCGGATGTCATACCAATGCCGGTATCCGAGACGCTAAAGCAAAACACGGCGTGCTCGTCGTCGACCGGTTTGATGGTCGATGAGAACGTGACGGTGCCTCCGTGCTTGTTGTACTTGATGCTGTTGTCGAGCAGGTTGACAAGGATCTGCCGAATATGGGTGGGGCTGCCGATCATATATTGGTCGACAGCGTAGGGCTCGCTGGTGTCGAGCATGGTTATGCCGCGGTCCGATGCGCGGAGCTTGCACAGTACGAGCGCATTGTCGCACAGCTCTTTAAGGTTGAATGATTCGTGCTCGAGCGTCACTTTGCGCTCCTCGATCCTGCCCATCTCGAGGATATCGTTGATTAGCGAGAGCAGGTGATTGGCGGCAACGCGCGCCTTGGCGCGGCTTTCGCGGGCGACCTGCATGTCGCCTTCTCTCAATTCCTCAATTTCGATAAGGCCCAGGATGCCGTTGAGCGGCGTGCGGATGTCGTGGCTCATGCGCGTGAGGAAAGCGGTTTTGGCGGTGTTGGCGGCATCGGCTTTCTGCCGTTCCTCCTGTGCGCGGTAAAGCGACCAGACAAGGATGACGATGCCGGTGAGCAAAATGCAGATGACGACTGCCGCAATGACGATGCGGTTGCGGTAGAGAAGTCGGAACGCATCCGATTCTTGCGCCGAGTACGATGTGGGGAAATAGCTGTTTGCAGAGAGCGATTCACCTGCATTGACGATGCCCTTATTGATGATTCCCAGCAGCTCGGGCTTGCCGCGCGAAATTAAACACGATAGTTGCGCCGTGTTGGTGAGTTCCTGTGTTTCGAAATCCTCGATGTCGTAGATGTCGCGGAGAGTTTCCAGGCGCGTGCTGGGGACAATGATGCAACGTGCCTTCCCCTCATTGAGGGCTTTGAGCACCTCGCCGTCATTCGAATACTCGGTTACCGTTGCGTTCGGAAAGAGACTTTCGAGCTCAAAACGGTTAACGATTGTGCTCTTTGTACAAGCGATGTTCTTAAGGTCTCTGTTCAGGTTTTTGCCACTGTGAATGGCGGTCAGCGAAACCGTTCCCATCGAGTTTGACTGGATGACCCCTGTCTGCTCGGCGAGCCAGTAGTCGCGAAACAACGGCAGGGCGACATCGATGGTTCCGTTGGAAAGGGCTTTGATCATTTGCTTGTTGTTCGAGAGTGCGATTGTTTTGACCGTAATGCCAAACTTGTCGTGCAACGTCGTTGCAAGCGAGGCGAGCGACCCTTCCATCTCGCCGTCGTCATTTTGCGTACAGTAGGGAAGTTGGTTTTTAAGATAGCCGAGCGTGATGGTATTGCCGTTTTCTTTGAGCCAGGTGGTCTCGGTACCGGTGAGCGATGACGAGCCACTGTTTTGGGTCGAGTAACTCGATTTGACTTCCTCGTTATAGCGCGGGTTATCGCGGGCGATGGTCGTCATGGCGGCGTTGATGTCGTTCATCAGGTCAGGGCGGCTTTTGGGAACGGCAAAATAGTAGTCGCTCGAGCCTACGTAGAACATGGGTGACGCATCGGGCGACGAAATGGTGTCGTTCATGATGACGGCGTCGACCTCGCCGTCTGCAAGCGCCTCAAAGAGGGCACTGCCGGTGTCGATTTCTTTATAGGTGCAGGTAACGCCTTCGTCGGCGAGCCACTGCTGGCCGACGATAGTTTGCATAACGCCAGAGTTGCAGCCGATGGTGAGGCCTTGGAGCGCCTGGGGGTCACCCTTGGCCAGGTCGTCGCGGTCGGGCCTGGCGTAGATGTAGTAGCGCTCGGTGCCCTCGGGGTTCGAGGAAAAGAGCAGCTTCTGCTCGCGTTCTGCCGAATGCGAGATGTTGGGCATGAGGTCGATTTCGCCTGCCTCGAGCATGTCCATAAGCTCGGAGAAGGTGCCGCTAACGTATTCGTATCGCCAGCCCTTTGTGTAATACGAGAGGGTCTGGAGGTACTCGTAGCCCCATCCCGAGAGTCGCTCGCCCGGTATGCCTTCCTGGAAGCCTTTGTTGTTGACGAGCCAGCCAACGCGGACCGTCTTGACCTGCTGGTCGGAGTCGGCGGCAAAGGCGGGGGCGGGCATGACGGCGCTCAGTATGGCGAGCGCGGCAAGCGCGACGGCCAGGGTGCGATATAGAGCCAAGCGAAAGACAGCGGAAGGTTTCACATGAAATCCTATCGAGTTGAGACAGTTTCGCATAAGGATACCAGCTCAGCCTGCCCATTCAGCCGCCGCACCGCTAAACGGTTAGGTAGTCATTGGGGACGTTCTTAACTGACTAGTCGTTTAAGAACGTCCCCAATGACTAGTTCCGTTTGCGGGGGAGGCGTGGGACAATACCGAGCGAATGTGATTGGGCGTCTGGGAAAAGGGGTCGCGATGAACAAGTTGAGGACGCTTGCCGACGTGTTGCGCCAGGCTGGCTTTGCGCGCATCACGGGCCTGTTCCTTATCTTCTATCTGCTGTGCTCGACGGCTGTCTGGCTGTCCGAGCCCACGACCCTTACGTTTGGCGACGGCCTCTGGTTTAGCTTTGAGACCGTATCGACGATCGGCTTCGGTGATATCCCGGCCGAGACGCCGGTTGCCCGCGCGATTACCGTTGTCCTGAGCGTCATCAGCATCTTCTACATCGCCATGCTCACGGGCGTGGCGGTGAACTACTGCAACACGCTCATCAAGATGCGCCAAAAGGACACCATGGCGCGCTTTATGGATGATCTGGAGCATTTGGAAGAGCTCGATCGTGACGAGCTTGCCGATCTATCGCGCCGTGTGCGCGAATATCGCCGACGCCAACGCTAGAGGGGGCGCTGCGCGTCACGACGAGGGGGACTGAATATGAATATCACGGTATACCTGGGCGCCAGCGTCGGTAACGACCCAGCGTTTCTGCCTGCAGTGCAAGAGCTGGGCAACTGGATTGGCTCCAACGGGCACGCGCTGGTATACGGCGGGTCCAAATCGGGCCTGATGGGCGCTCTTGCCGATAGCGTACTCGAGGCAGGTGGACACGTGACGGGTGTTGAACCGAGCTTTTTTATCGAGGCCGAGTTTCAGCACGATGGCATCGACGAGCTTATCGTGACGAGCGGCATGACCGAGCGTAAGGCCAAGATGATCGAGCTCGGCGACGCGTTCATCGCCTTCCCGGGCGGTACGGGCACGCTCGAGGAGATTGCCGAGGTCATGTCCGCTGTGTCGTTGGGGCATCTCGATGCGCCGTGCATCCTGTACAACCTCGGGGGCTACTACAACGACCTCAAGGCGTTGCTCGAGCATATGATCGATAAGGGCCTATCGAGCCCGCAGCGCCAGCAAGGTATCTACTTTGCCGACGATTTGCGCGAGATTGCCTCGATTATCAACGGATAAGTCTTGAGCTTGCCCCACTATGGCTCCCAATGGTGCCGTTCGCGGCGCAGACGGTTGGCTCGTTCGGGCAACGCTCGCTCTACAATAAAACGTAACTATGTCGACTTTGACCGCGGGAGGACCCGATGGATAACCTTGCCAAACCCAAAAACCGCGCGCTGTTTTTACTTAGCGTTGCCGTGACCGGTGCGTTCGCAGGTGCCGCGGTCTGGCTGTTCTTTTTTGCGATGGAGCACGGTATCGACTATCTATGGACCGAGATTCCGCACGCGCTGGGCGTCGCTTCGCCCGAGCTTGCCAGCGGCCCGTTTGGCTTTTTGCCGTACCCGTTTTTTGTCTGTCTGCTGGGCGGCCTGTTAATCGGTCTGTACGAAAAGATGACAGGCACCAAGACCGATGACCTCAACCAGGTGATGGCTAAGGTTAAGCAAGACGGGCGCTACCCGTACGACAACCTGGGCAAGCTTTCGCTCGCGGCATTGCTGCCGCTGCTGTTTGGCGGAAGCATTGGACCGGAGGCCGGCCTGACCGGCGTTATCGCGGGTCTGTGCAGCTGGGTCGGCGACCGTATGCGTCGCTTTGGCGCCGAGTTTAGGGAGCTCACGCTGCTGGGTACCCAGGCTGCCCTGACGGCGCTCTTTACCGCGCCCGTCTTTGGCTTTGTGGCGCCGCTTGCCGGCAGCGCCGACGGCCAGGGTGGCGACGACGATGGAGATTCCGCGTCCGACGAGATCACGATCAAGCTGCCCAAGGCACAGAAGACCGTGGTCTACGGCATTGCGATTGCCGGCGGCCTGGGCACCTATCTGTTGCTCGGCCAGCTTGTGGGCGGCGGCATGGGCATGCCCAGGTTCGAGGCTGCCGTGGTGGGCAACTTGGAGCTTACCTGGCTCGTCCCTCTGTCGTTGATCGGAACAATCTGCGGCTGGCTGTACTTTGTCTCTGAGCACACGAGCGAAGCGCTTGCCCATGTAATAGGGGAGCGCCCTGTCGTCAAGGCAATGCTGGCTGGTCTGGCGCTCGCCATCTGCGGCACGGTCCTGCCCTACACCATGTTTGCCGGCGAGACTCAGGCCGACGTGCTCATGGAAACCTACCTGACCATTCCCGCTGGCGTGCTTATCGCGACCGGTCTTGTTAAGGCCATGCTGACGCCCGCCCTTATCAACCTTGGTTGGCGTGGCGGCCACTTCTTCCCGGTTATCTTCTCGGGCGTGAGCCTGGGCTACGGCCTTGCCATCCTCACCGGCGCAGATCCGGTCTTTTGCGTCGCCGTCTGCACGGCATCGACGATGGGTGCGGTCATGCGTCAGCCGGTCATGGTCGTGGGCCTGCTGCTTATGTGCTTTCCACTCAAGGGTATCGTCTGCATGATCATCGCGGCCGTCATCGCCGCCGGCATTCCACTGCCCAAGCCGCTGCGCAAGTAGCGCGGTTTTTCACGAGTCAATTCCAGGGGTACGAGATGATCCTGTACTTTAGCGCGACAGGGAACAGCGAGCATGTGGCGCGTCGCATTGCAGCGGCGACAAGCGACAAAGTTATGTCGATTGAGCGCTTTGATGCCGAGATCCTTCACCTTGCTGTGATGGAAGGCCCCTGTCGGCTGGGGTTTGTCGCCCCGGTATACGCCTGGGGCTTGCCGACGCCAATGATCGAGTTTTTGAAGACTGTCGACCTATCGGTTGCTGCCGGCACAAAGGGCGGCGAGCGCCCCTATACGTTCTATGTCTCGACATATGGTTCGACGACCGGGCAATCGGCCAAGTTCGCCCGCGATCTGCTGCACGAGCGTGGGCTCGAGTTAGATGCGGCGATGAGCGTCAAGATGCCCGATACCTGGACGCCTGTTTTCGACCTGTCTGACCCTCAAAAGGTTGAGGGTATCAATAGAGCTGCCGAGGCGCAGATTGATGCCGTGATCGAGGCGGTGCGGGCACGCCGCACGGGCAACATGATGCGCCATCGCGTGCCTCTGTTTGCATCGTGCGCGTATCACGCAATTGGGCTGCCGCGCATGCAACAGACGAGCAAGTTTGCCGTCGATGCTAGCCGCTGCGTCGGGTGTAGCCTCTGCGCTAAGCGCTGCCCCATGGCGGCGATTGAGATGCGCGACGGCCTTCCCGTCTGGACAAAGCCGGAGTGCGCAGCCTGCCTTCGTTGCCTGCACTGTTGTCCCAAATTTGCCATCTCGCACGGTAAGCGCACGGCATCCCACGGTCAGTACAGGCATCCCAAGCCAGGTGTGAGGATGTAGCGGCTGCTGGCCGCGCTACTTCCAAACTGCGAGCGCTGCAGTGCCCAGGACGATGAGAGCGAGACCGATGGCGCTGCGTCGTGAGAGTTTTTCGTTGAATGCCAGGCGCGCAAATAGTACCGATACGACAATCGATAGTTTGTCGATCTGCACCACGACACTCACCTGGCCTGTGGCGATGGCGTAGTAGCATAGCAGCCACGATGCGCCAGTCGCAATGCCCGATGCCGCGAGAAATACGAGTTCGTAGCGGTCTACGTGCACGGCTTGGCCCATCTTGCCTTTAGCTGCCACGATTGCCCATGCCATAACCAGTACCACACAGGTACGGATTGCCGTGGCCAGGTTGGACTCGACGCCTTCGATGCCAGCCTTGGCAAGGATGGACGTGAGCGCTGCGAACACGGCGGCGCCGAGGGCGTAAGCGAGCCAGGTTCGGTCTTGCTGCTGCTCGGGTCCGGCAGACTGCTTCTTCTCGATCATTAAAAACGTGCCGAGGGTGATGACAGCGGTTCCCACGAGCTTAACCGCAAGGTTGCTCGTCTCGCCAAAAAGCACAATGGCGATCAGTGCAGCGAGTACGGTGCTCATCTTGTCGACCGGTGCGACCTTATTGACGTCTCCGATGCCCAACGCCTTAAAGTAACAGATCCACGAAGCACCGGTAGCGAGTCCCGAGAGGACGAGAAAGAGCCAAGATCTGGGTTCGATGCTGCCGATGGTTCCAATGGATCCAGAAATGCCCGCCATTGCCCAGGCGAAAACGAGCACCACGCAGGTGCGAATGGCCGTCGCGACATCGGAGTCGGTCTGCTTGATGCCGCATTTGGCCAGGACAGATGTGACGCCGGCAAAGAAAGCCGACACAAATGCTGCTGCGACCCACGACACGGGTGAAATGCCTCCCCAAAGAACGACCGCGCCAGATTTACGGCGCTCGTCCGATGATACCGTCCCGCCATGAAGCTTTGATATCGCTGTGGTGAGACAGGGGCCATAGTTCGAGAGGGCATTTGGTTAAGGCTCGAATCGAAGGTGAATGGTTTTCCGCGAAGTGAACGAGTAAATCTGGACCCCTGGAACATGCACACTTTTTTCGAACAAAACTGCAGGATTCTTAGACAAAAACCGCAGGAATTGAGTCCTTAAAAATGTCGATGCTACAGGGCACTGTTTTTACTCGTTCACTTCGCGGAAAAGTATTCACCTTCGATATGCTGACGGTGTCTTTTTGGTTGCCAAGAACTAGACGGCCTGCCGTGAAGGGCGGTGGTGACGCTATGCCGCCTCGTTTCATTGAAAAAATAAGCGGGGTACCACCTAAGCTTTTTTAGCCGTCGATTACAGATCGCGTGCTCGATAAACCTTGGTGCTGACGGTGTAGCTGATTGCACATAGCGCGAGGGCAAGTGTGGCGATGCCTGCACACAGACAGCCAAGGACGGCGGGATCGGGATTTGCCCCGGCAATCGACATGAGCCAGTTGCTGATGGGGTTGGAGGAGCTCAACGTGGCAATGGCAAGGCACCAGAGCAGGGCAAGCAGGCCGACGGATAGGCGCAGCGCCTCCATGTGTCCAAATCGGAAGAACAGCGGCTGTGCCAAAAACACCATCATGAGGGAGATGAGCATCGATGCTGCCGAGGCTATAGCGATCTCAAAGACCGTCTGTCCCGTCGAGGGGATGCCCACGCTGTTGAATAGCGGGATGGAGACGATGCTCAGAAGCGCGGCGGCGCACGTCATGACAGCCGAGAAGACAATAACGCTCAGGTAGCGTGCGCAAATAATGTCTTTGCGCGAGAAGGGCAGCGTTGCCCGATAACGCTCCCAGCCATTTTGATTGTCGAAGCCGGCCAGCGAGCTCATGACCATGATGGGCGACATGGCGCTGACCGCGCAGGCGCCGGCGCTCATGCCGGAATCGCCATCCGACGCGTTGGCAAGGGTCAACACAACGAAGATGAACAGGCTGACGCCCGCGATGCTTGGGATAAGCGTGCGAACGATGGCGAGCTCGGACATAAAGGCGCGTTTCATTTCGAAGCTCCTTTCAGCATGAGGCGAAGATAGTCATCAATGGTTGCCCGATCGCAGGGAATCTCGGGGAAGGCCTCGAGCGTATCGCGACGGTTGGGCACGAGCACGTCCACGCTGTAGGCATGGCGGGCGGCACGGGCGCCTTCGACGCAAGCCATAAGCTCGGCGGCCTGTGCTTGGGTACAGTGGGCGATGCCAGCGCGGTCGGTAATATCCTCGCGCGGCAGGTCAAAAATAATCGAGCCATTATCGATGCAGATGACGCGATCAGCGGCGCGATCGAGGTCGGATGTAATGTGGCTCGAGAGCAGCACGCTGTGCTGGCCGTCGGCGACAAAGGCAAGCAGCTCATCAAGCAGCTCCTCGCGTGCCATGGGATCGAGGCCCGCGGTGGCTTCGTCCAAAACGAGCAGTTTGGCCTTGTGGCTGAGCGCGCAGGCAAGCTGCAGCTTCATGCCCATGCCGCGGGAGAGGTCCTTGACCTTTGCCTTGGGATCGAGGCCAAATCGGTCGATGAGGCTGGAGAAGGTGTCGTGGCTCCAGGTGGGGTATGCCGGGCTTACGAGTGCCTCAACTTCGGTCACCTTGAGTGTGGAAGGGAAGGGGCATGTGTCCAGCACGAGGCCGACACGAGTGCGCAGGCAACGCTGCGTTTCATCGGGCGCGTCGGCGCCACAGCGCTGCCCAAACAGGTGCACCTCGCCGGCATCGAGCTTTATAAGCCCGAGCGCGGCTCGAATCGTCGTGGTTTTGCCGGCGCCGTTTGCGCCCACAAAGCCAACAATCTGGCCGGGTTCCACGGCAAGCGTGACGTCGCGCAGCGAAAAGCGGTCGCTCACACGGCGTGAGATACCTTTGAGTTCTAAAAGGTTTTGCATGGCATAGCCTTTCTTGCAGATGGCTACTGCATAGTTTCGGGGGCTACCAGGTCGAGCATCTCGTGCAGCTTGTCGCGCGTGAGGCCCAGGGTTTCGGCTTGGCTCGCCGCTTTCGCAAGTAGCTCTTCGATATGGCAGAGCTGGTTTTCGCGCAAGAGTTCCTGGTTGCCCTCGGCGACAAAGCAGCCCTTGCCCTGCACGGTGCAGATAAACCCGAGTTGCTCTAGGTCGGCGTAGGCGCGCTTGGTGGTGATGACACTCACGCCAAGATCGCTCGCGAGTGCGCGGATGCTGGGGAGTTTGGCTCCCGCAGCGAGTGTGCCCGAAAGGATCTGAGCTTTGACCTGCGAGGCTATTTGCTCGTAGATGGGCTTGTCGCTCGAATTGGATAGGATGATGTCCACAGCGGCTCCTTAGCTGTTGGGCTACACGTGTATATAACCGGTAAGCACAGTATATATACACTATGCACAGTTACGCAAGAGGCAAATAGGGATTGTCCGTTCGTTCATCCATCTCAATCTGTAACATCTGGAACCGATTTGGACGGCTACCTGTTACAGATTGAGATTTTGCTGGCGGGCCCCACCTGTTTGTCTAAATCTGTAACAACTGGAGAAGATTTTGGCTGGTAGATGTTATAGATCGAGACATTGGCCACCCGTCTACCCTTATATCTCAATCTGTAACAGATGGACCCGTTTTGAGTGGCTAGATGTTACAGATCGAGATCTTTCTGGGACGTCCACCTGTTTGTCTAAATCTGTAACAGGTAGAGGTTCAAAAACCGTCTAGATGTTACAGATCGAGACGAACTGCTGCGGAGTGCCGCCATCGACTGCTACCTAGGCCCCAACTGATGAATTTGTCCTGATAGGTGCCCTGCTGCAGCATTTCGCGGCTACAATAGTGCGGTTACAACGACGTAATGCACTCAATGCAAGAAAGGATCCGCATGGCAAGCCTGTCGGATGAAATCTCGTCGCGCCGCACATTCGCGATCATCAGCCACCCGGACGCCGGTAAGACCACGCTTACCGAGAAGTTGCTGCTCTATACCGGCAGCATCCAGACTGCCGGCTCGGTCAAGGGCAAGAGCTCGGCCAAGCATGCCGTCTCGGACTGGATGGACATCGAGAAGGAGCGCGGTATCTCCGTTACCTCCTCGGTGCTGCAGTTCACCTATAACGGCGCCTGCGTCAACATCCTCGATACCCCCGGCCACCAGGACTTCTCGGAGGATACCTACCGTACCCTTATGGCCGCCGACGCCGCGGTCATGGTCATCGACGGCGCCAAGGGCGTCGAGGCCCAGACCAAAAAGCTCTTTAAGGTCTGTACGCTGCGCCACATTCCCATCTTCACCTTTGTGAACAAGCTCGACCACGAGGCTCGCGATCCCTTTGAGCTCATGGAAGAGATCGAGAACGTCCTGGGCATCAACACCTATCCCATGAACTGGCCGATCGGCAGCGGCCGCAACTTCCGCGGCGTGTTCGATCGTCAGACCCGTCGCGTTATCGCCTTTGAGGGCGACGGTCACGCCAACGCCACCAAGAAGGTCGCCGAGGTCGAGGCCGAGCTGGGCGACCCCGCCATGGATGAGCTTATCGGCGAGGAGAACCATAAGAACCTGATGGACGACATCGAGCTGCTCGATGGTGCCGGCGACGAGCTCGACTTGGATGCCGTGGCCTGCGGCAAGCTGAGCCCGGCATTCTTTGGCTCGGCGCTCACCAACTTTGGCGTGGAGCCCTTCCTCAAGGAGTTCCTGCGTCTGGCCCCGACGCCGCGTGCCTATACCGATACGCTCACCAGCGAGCCGGTCGACCCCTGCCGCGACGACTTTAGCGGCTTTGTGTTTAAGATCCAGGCCAACATGGACAAGAACCACCGTGACCGCATCGCCTTTGTGCGCATTTGCTCGGGCAAGTTCGAGCGCGGCATGGATGCCTTCCACGTGCAGGGCAACCGCAAGCTCAAGCTTGCCACGGGCACGTCGATGATGGCCGATGACCGCGCCATCGTGGACGAGGCGTACGCGGGCGATATCGTGGGCCTGTTCGACCCGGGTATCTTTAGCATCGGCGACACCGTGTGCTCCGGCAAGCGCCACGTGCAGTATCCGCAGATCCCGACGTTTGCCCCCGAGATGTTCGCTCGCATTACGCAGGTTGACACGCTCAAGCGCAAGCAGTTCGTCAAGGGCATGGAGGAGCTTGCCCAGGAGGGCGCCATCCAGATCTTCCGCGAGCTGGGTGCCGGCATGGAGAGCGTCATCGTGGGCGTGGTCGGCGTGCTGCAGTTTGAGGTACTCGAGCGCCGCCTCAAGGCCGAGTACCGTGTTGAGGTTCGTCGCCAGCCACTGCCCTATACGGACATCCGCTGGATCCAGAACGACCCCGACACCATCGATATCCCGGGCCTTTCGCTCACGCGCGACACGCTGCGTGTCGAGGACATGCGCGGCGGTAAGCTGCTGCTGTTCACGAGTCCGTGGAACGTGGATTGGGCAACCGATCACAACCCCGATCTTATCCTGTCGGAGTTTGGCAACGTAGCCTTTTAACGCATCGGCGCGGTGGTCCTGCGGGGTTGCCGCGCCATTTACTTGCCTGATGCCGTGTGAGCGGCTATCATACCCACCGTCGTCTCAAGACCGAGACGTCCGAGCAGTTCGGGTCCGATATCCTGCTCGTTAAACCTAAAACCAAAGGAGTACATAATGATCAAGAAGGTCATGGAGGACTACAAGGTCCTGTTGCGGAGCATTCCCGCGGCAACGGTTTCGCTGTTTTTCGTGAGTGTCATCATGATGAACCTGCTGGCCAACAAAGAACTTATCAGCCTGCCGTATCTGGCGCTCGACTGTGGCTTTGTGGTGAGCTGGGTCTCGTTTTTGTGCCAGGACATGATCTGCAAGCGCTTTGGCGCCAAGGCATCCATCAAAATCTCTATCCTCGCACTGGCGGTCAACCTCGCCGTGAGCCTGTGCTTTTGGGCATGCTCGCTCACGCCCGGCATGTGGGGCGCCTACTACGACACGGGTATGATCGAGGTCAACACCGCCCTTAACGCCACCATCGGCGGCACCTGGTACGTGGTGCTGGGCTCTTCGCTGGCAATGCTCGTTTCTGCCGTGGTTAACTCTACGCTCAACCAGTCGCTCGGCCGTATGCTCAAAAAGAATAACTTTGCGAGCTTTGCCTTTCGCTCCTATGTGTCCACGGGCGTTGGCCAGTTTATCGACAACCTGGTCTTTGCCATTGTGGTAAGCCACACGTTCTTTGGCTGGACGTGGGTACAGGTCCTTATGTGCTCGCTGACCGGCGCTGTCGCCGAGCTGCTGTGCGAGGTCTTCCTGAGCCCCGTGGGCTACAAAGTCGTGCGCGGCTGGGAGCGTGAGAATGTGGGCTCCGAGTACCTCGAGCGCCACGCAACCGCCTAAGGAGCAAGTATGCGGGTTTTGATCACGGGCGCTTCGGGCGGTATCGGAGCCGCGTGCGTGCAGCGCTTTTTGGACGAGGGCCACGAGGTCGTGGGCTTTGATCTGCTGCCGGCGGCGATCGAACACGAACGCTACCGCCATCTGATTGTTGATGTCCGCAAGCCGGACGCGTTTCCGGATGACCTTGAGCCCCAGGTGATCGTGAACGTTGCCGGTGTGCAGGATTCGGCCGATGACATCGCCGCAAACCTGTGTGGCACCATCAACGTGACCGAGCGTTACGCCTTTGTGGGGGAGGGGCTTGCCGCCAAGCCGGCGCCGGCTATCAAATCCGTGGTCAATGTGGGATCGGCGAGCGGGCATACGGGATCGGAGTTTCCCGCCTATGCCGCCAGCAAGGGCGGCGTTATCGCCTACACCAAGAACCTTGCAAACCGGCTGGCACCGCAGGCCATCGCCAACAGTGTGGACCCGGGCGGCGTTATCACGCCGCTCAACCGTTGCGTGATGGAAGACGAACACCTGTGGAACCAGATTATGGAGCTCACACCGCTTAAGCGCTGGGCCACCGCCCAAGAGATCGCCGAGTGGATCTACTTTGTGGGCGTGACCAACCGGTTTATGACCGGACAGAGTCTGTTGATCGATGGCGGCGAGGCCGGCCGCACCCAGTTTATCTGGCCCGAGTAGTAAAACGCGCCCGATGGAAAGCCGTCGGGCGCGTTTTTGATGTATCGATTTTTAGCCGAGGCAAGTCCAGTTGACGGGGGTCGAGCCGTGCCGTTCGAGTAGCCGATTGGCTGCCGAGAAGGGGCGCGACCCCATAAAGGCGGGGAGTTCTGCCGTGGCACGGTTGGCCGAAAGCGGCGAGGGGTGCGTAGAGGCCAGGCAGAACTTGTCGGTTGCCTTGCCCGCGCCGGTCGCGGCGAGCTTGCCTTCGACCATCTGCTGGGCAAAGCGGCCCCATGCCAAAAAGACTACCGGTTGGGGTAGCTGACAGCAGCGTTCGATAACGTAGTCGGTGAGCGTACTCCAGCCCAGTTTGGCGTGCGAGTTCGCGGCATGCTCGCGCACGGTGAGCGTAGTGTTGAGGAGCAGGACGCCCTGCAGTGCCCATGGGGTTAGGTCTCCCGTGGCGGGAATAGGGCAATCCAGATCGGCTTTGAGCTCCTTATAGATGTTGCGCAGGCTCGGCGGCAACTTGGTTTGCGTCGCGGGGACCGAGAACGACAGCCCCATTGCCTGGTTGGGTCCGTGATAGGGGTCTTGACCCAAGATGACAACCTTGACCTGGTTGGCCGGCGTGTAGGCGAGGGCATTGAGAATGTCGTCTTGTGCCGGGTAGATGGTCTGCTCGGTACGCAAAAGGGCGATGCGTTCGAGCAGCTGGTTCGTGGTGTCACGTACCGGCTGCGGCGCATCGCCCAACCAAGTTGCTATGTTGCGATCGCGAGTTGCGGTGTCCATGGGGCTCCTTTATGGCAGATGCTCTGTTGGCATCTATTGTAAAGGTGTCCGGAGACCTTTACGCCACGGCTGTATGAAGAGCGGGGTCTACGAGACGCGCTCGGGCGCTCCTGCCATACGAGCCTGTCCATGTGCGCGAAGGCGCGGAAGTTCGACGGTTGCCACCATGACGCCGGTGAGGATGAGGGCGGCGCCAAAGAAGGCGATGGGGCTCAGGACCTCGCCGACCAGGAAGAACGAAAAGACGGCGGAGCAGACTGGCTCGAGCGAGAAGGCGAAGCCGGTGGTCTCGGCAGGCACGTGGGGCTGCACGAGCGTTTGGGTGATAAAGCCATAGGCAGAGCAGATGAGTGCGAGTGCGACGACGACCACGATCTCGCCCGGCGTGCCGGGAAGCGTGAAACCGCCAAAGGTGAATGCCGCGATGCCCGAGAACAAGCCGCCAAAGCCCAGCTGCCAAACACCTAGAGCCAGCGGGTCGACTTCTTCGACAAAGCGCTTGGCGACAATGATATGGCCGGCGTAGACAAAAGCGGAGAGCAGCATGATGATCGCGCCCGGGTTCAGACTGGTAAAGTCGGCGCCCGAGAGCAGCAACATGCCGCAGGTGACGATGACGGTGCCGACGAGCACTTTGCGCTCGGGGGCGCGACGCAGCAGGGCGGCGTTGGCAAACGGCACGATCACGACCGTCAGGCTCTGCAAAAAGCCGGCAGTGGAAGCAGAGGTGAGGCTGGAGCCCAGGCACATGCAGGTGAGCTCGGTTGCCATGATGGCGCCGATGATGGCGGCGCGAACCATAAGGTCGCGGTTGATGCGGAAAGCGCGCTTGTGGAAGAGCAGCAGACAGGCCACAAAGGCGATGATGCAGCGTAGCGCGACGATACTCGTGGCGTTCATGCTGTCCATGCCGATCTTCATGAGGGGATACGAAAAGCCCCATGCGATGGGAACGGAAAATGAGAGCGCGATTGCTTTTTTGCGATCCATGGGACTCCTTTTGTTACAGAACGGTTTCGCAAAAAGGATTCTGCTCCCAGATGTGGATGTAGTAAAGCGAATGTATCTTCAGTATGATTAAGAAACGCTAATGTTGGCAGGAAAAGCACTGGCAAAACGTTTTACGGCTGCATTGATGTGGAGGCACGATGGCATCGCGGTATCAGATTGTTTGTATGGTGGTCGATTGCGGCAGTCTGAAACGTGCAGCGGACGAGCTGGGCTATACGCAAAGTGCGGTGAGCCAGGCCGTCAAGGCGCTCGAGCGCGAGCTGGGTACCACGCTTATCGAGCGCGGAAAGCAGGGCGTTTCGCTTACGCGCGACGGCAAGCAGTACCTGCCGTACCTGCGCCAGATCGTGACCGCCGAGGCCGAGCTTGAGGGCAAGCGCCAGGAGCTGCTGGGGCTTTCGTCGACCGATATTCGCATTGCGACGTTTACCAACGTGAGTCGTACCGTGCTGCCGCGTGTGATTCGCGACTTTGGTGCGCTGCACCCGGGCGTACGCTTTACCCTCAAGCAGGGCGATTACACGCGCAACGCCCAGTGGGTGCACGATGGCTTAGTTGACTTTTGCTTTACGGCGCGCGGATTTACCGCGGGGCTCGAGAAGCGCGTGGTCTATCACGACGAGTTGGTGGCATTGCTGCCGGCCGCGCATCCGCTGGCGGCAAAGGAGAAGGTGACGCTCGCCGATCTGGCGTCCGAGCCGTTTGTGTTGCTGGATGAGGGCGAACAGAGCCTGGTACTCGATGCGTTTGCGGCTCATGGGCTGTCGCCACATGTGACGAGCGAGGTCACCGACGATTACACCATCATGGCGATGGTGGAGGAGGGCCTAGGCGTGAGCATGCTCTATCGCCGCACCGTCGAGGGTATGCGGGCCGATATTCGCGTACGTCCCATCGTGCATGCCCCCTCGCGCGACGTGGTGGCCGCCTGGCGCAGCTGGGACACCATGCCCATCGCCACGAGGCGCTTTATCGACTATACGAGCTCGCATATTGTCAATTAATGACTGGTGTGGCGTTGAGTGCGGTGTTTAGCGGGCTGTCGCTTTGGCTTTGGTGGCGCGATAGGTGCGTGCCGGGTGGCAGAGTAATACCGCCACGACCATAAAGAACGCCGTGGTGCCCAGGCTGATGGGGTAGACCATCATGATGTTCGCAAAGGTGCGGAAGTGCGGGAACACGCAGAACACCCAATAGAAGCGGATGCCGCAGACACAGATCATGGTGATGAGGGCGGGCATGAGCGAGATACCAAAGCCGCGCAGGTAGCCGGACATGTTTTCGTAGAACATGCTAAAGGCGTACGCCGGGAAAATTGAGCACACGCGGATATAGCCGATCGAGACGATGTTGGGATCGCTGTTAAAGAGCGACAAGATCTCGCGCCCCAGGCCGACAATAACGATGATCGTGGTGAGCGCAACGATACCGCCTTCGACCAGGCAGACCTTAAGCGTTTTGGTGCAGCGGTCGATCTGGCGGGCACCGTGGTTTTGTCCCACAAAGGTGGTGCAAGCTTGGCTAAAGCTGTTGAGCAGGTTATAGCACACGTATTCCAGGCTCATGGCGGCGCTCGATGCCGCCATGACCTCGGTGCCCAGACTGTTGATGGCGGACTGGATGATGATGTTGGCGACGGCAAAGACGGCGCTTTGGATGCCGGCGGGCAGGCCGATCTTGACGATGCGCTTGAGGGCGACGGGGTCGATAGCCAAGTCACGCGGGGTGACGCGGACGACGGAGTCGGTCTTGAGCAGGCGGATAAAGAGTGTAGCGGCGCTGACGGTGTAGGCGATGGCGGTGGCGATGGCGACGCCTGCGACGCCCCAGTGGAGTACGGGGACAAAGATGAGGTCCAGGCCAATGTTGAGGACGGTGGACACGGCAAGCGCCTGCAGCGGCATGCGGGTGATGCCGACGGAGCGGAAGATCGCGGCCTCAAAGTTGTAGAGCAAGATTGAGGGCAGGCTGAGCAAAAAGACGCGCAGGTAGAGCGAGGCGAGCGGCATGGTTTCGGCGGGAACGTTGAGCGCGGCGAGCATGGGCTCGGCAAAGATCTCGCCCAGAGCGATGACGACAAAGCCTACGAGCGCCATTAAAATCGAGGTATGGACGGCGCGTTTGACCATGTTCTGATCGTTGCGGCCGATAGCGTTGGCGATGACCACGTTGGAGCCAAGCGACATGCCAATAAACAGGTTGAGCATAAGACTGGTAAGCGGAACATTGGAGCCGACCGCCGCCATGGCGAGGGTTCCCTGGTCGCCCGAGAAATTACCGATGATGACCGTGGCGATGAGGTTCGATAGCTGCTCCAAGATGCTCGTGGCGGCCACGGGGAAGGCGAACAGGGGAATATTTCGCCACAGCGAGCCGGTGATCATGTCAATGTGCTTAGATGCGGTATCAGCCATACGCTCTCAATCTCTAATATGCTCTTTCGTGCTTATTTGCGCAGATGATGATACTCCTAATCGACTAGTCATTGGGGACGTTCTTAAACGACTAATCATTTAAGAACGTCCCCAATGACTAGGTGTGGAAGGCGTGCGACAATGGTGGGCGTTGTGTAGTCCGCGCTAAGGAGTTGCCATGTTGTTGTGTCCCGTTTGCCATGAACCGTTGGTGGACGATGAGCGTGGTGCTTCATGTGCGGGCGGACACCGGTTTGACCGTGCTCGCGAGGGCTATCTATATCTGCTGCGTTCGTCCAAGAGCGGCGACTCTATGGGCGACCCCAAGTCGCAGGCACGCAGCCGCCGTGACTTTCTGAACCGTGGATACTACGCGCCGTTGCGCGATGCGATGGTCGAGCTGGTGCACGAGCGGACGACTGGGCGCGCTGCGTCTGCGAATGGTCCCATGACCTTGCTCGATATTTGCTGTGGCGAGGGCTACTACACCAGCGCCATGGGCGCGGTGCCGGATGTGGACGCTTACGGGTTCGACCTGGGCAAAGAGATGGTGCGCCTTGCCGCCAAGCGCGGCGATGCGACCTATTTCGTGGCCAACATGAAGGACATCCCCGTGGCCGATGGCGCCTTCGATATGGTGACCGAGCTCTTCGCTCCCTTTAACGAACGCGAGTTTGCCCGCGTGCTGGCGCCAGAGGGTTCGCTCTATACCGTGGTGCCGGGCGCCCGTCATCTCTTTGGGCTCAAGGAGGTGCTCTACGACACGCCGTACCTTAACGACGAGAAGCTGCCGAAGACTATCGAGCTCGAGTTGGTCGGAACGCAGCGGGTGTCTGCGAAGATAACGCTCCAGACCCAGGCCGACATCGAGGCGGTGTTCCAGATGACGCCGTACTACTATCGCACGCGCCCTGCCGACAAAGAGCGTTTGGCAAACCTGGATACCCTTCAAACCGACATCGACTTCATCATCGCCGAGTACCGCCACAGTTAACAACCTGCAAAAAAGGGACAGGTTTATTTTGACAGGTTTTATCTGGGCAAATGCAAAGGGCCGACCGCGGAGATGCGCGATCGGCCCTTTTTAGTTGCTTGGCTGCAGAGGTTATGAGAAGCGAGCGCTTACAGGCGGTCCTTGTTCTCGGCCTTAACGGCGTGCGCCTGCTGAACAAAGAACAGATCGTACACCACGATGACAAAGGCGACGATATTGACGGAGCTGCCGCCGAGCGCGGGAAGCGTGAGCGCGGCCTGGACGAGCGTGGCGATTGCGGCGACGATGCCGAGCTTAAACGCGTCATCCACCTGCGAAGGCTTGTTGGCGCCCTTGATGCCCGCAACGCCCGCGGCGAGATCGATGAGGCCCTTGGCGACCAGCACGACCGCGGCGAGCATGGCGTTCGACCCGTACGTGGAATCGAGGTTGCCGGTCGCGATGCCGGCGATTCCAATGACGAGACTGGCGATGCCCAGAACAAAATAAATCAGGGCAAGGATTTTGAGTGTCTTGCGAGCGGCGCTCATAGCTGGTCCTTTCGATGCGGGCGCGGAGAATCTGTCGCACCCAGATTGCGGCACATATCGTGAAGCACATTGTAGTTCAACGGGGCGATGCATGCGTTTGAAAGCGTCTCTTGCCTGTACGGTCCAACCTTTCAAAAAGGAAAGCTGGACGTAAGCCAAATCGATGGCAGCTCATGTGCGGCGCTGAGATGATGAGGCCGTAACAAGGAGTTGGTCTCAAGGAGGAGTCATGATGTACGGAGCAGGGCAAGTGCGTGAGCCGCGGTCGTTGGGAAGGCGCATGGGTGATTCTGTGATCGCTGCCGTGTGCACGGGATTGATGGCGGTGCTTTGCATTGCGATGCTGTGGACCATGTCGCATGTGGGACAATAGCGAACGGTTGGGTGCCGACACAAACGGCGCTCGCGTATTCGTTTTGCTTGTTAAGGAGTACCCATGGGCGTCGTCGATCCCTTTTCTATTGCTCGGGCCGCGGGGCTTGAGCTGACCGGGACGTCCGAGGGCCTCACGCTCACCGACGGCACAATGGAGCTGCGTGCCGATTTTGGCCGCATGCTTCCACGGCTCAAGCAGGGCCGTTTGCAGCAAGAGCTGCTGGTGAAGGCTGCGCGCACAAAAGGCATTGAGCAACCATGGGCGATTGACGCCACGGCGGGCTTTGGCGAGGATTCGCTGCTGTTAGCGGCCGCGGGCTTTACCGTCGATCTGTATGAGCAGGATTGCGTGATCGCGGCGCTCCTCAAGGATGCCCTGGATCGCGCGGCAGATGATCCGGTGCTTGCGACTGCCGTGGCCCGCATGCGCTTGCATGCGGGCGAGGACAGTATTGCCGGCCTTCGCCATACAGCTGAGCTGATCGGGCAGGGCGAGCTCGCCGCTCCCGATGTGGTGTATCTGGACCCCATGTTTCCTGAGCGTACCAAAAGTGCGGCGGTCAAAAAGAAGTTCCAGCTCCTACATCATCTGGAGCAGCCATGCGCCGACGAGGAATTGCTGGTCCAGGCAGCGCTTTCTGTGCATCCGCGCAAGGTCGTTATCAAGCGGCCGGTGAAGGGCCCGCTGCTTGCCGGCCTTAAGCCGAGCTATCAACTTGCGGGCAAGGCCGTTCGCTACGATGTCTTGGTGCCGCCGCGCCCGTAGCTTGCGTGTGATTACCGGGGCTTCGCTAGCGCCGTGCCGATGCGGCGCCTATTTCCAAGGGTGCGACGTCAGGTGCCAGCCACCGCAGTATTCGCATTTGTAGCAGGCCAAACCACGCCGCCCGCGGTTTTCGCAGTCGGCCATAACGGCCTCGGCCTCGGCGCGCGTGTCGTAACGGTTTTTGCGTTCGCACGACTTGTAGCGCCAAGCTTCATCGCGCTCGGCGTTCAGGGCGCCGCGGCGCTCGTCTTCGCGCGCAAACAGGTCGCTCATATCGCCGCCCGTGGCAGCGCCCAAAAACTCGCTTTTGGCTTTTGACCAAGCGGCTCGCTTTTTGCTCCCCATCTGCTTCGTGCCCCTCTCCAAACGCTGGTATCATTGCCCAATCAAAGTGATACCAATAAACGTGAGGTCGCCGCGTGATGATCAGAAAAACCCTCGATACCGACATTCCTGCCGTCATGGCTATCTATGACGCGGCCCGCGCCTTTATGCGCGCGCATGGCAACGCCACGCAGTGGCCCGAGGGCACGCCTTCTGCCGAGCAGCTGGCTGCCGATATCGCTGCCGGTGGCAGCTATGTGTACGAAGCCGACGGCCGCGTGGTGGCGACGTTTGCCTTTTTACCGGGCCCGGACGAGTGCTATGACGTAATTGAGGACGGTCAATGGCGTAGCGACACTCCGTACGCCGTGCTGCACCGTGTGGCATCCGATGGCACCGTGCACGGTATCGCGGCTGCGATGTTTGCTTTTGCCAAGGAGCGCGCCGACCACCTGCGTATCGACACACATCAGGACAACCTGCCCATGCAGGGCGCGAGCATCAAGGCCGGATTTGAGCGCGCCGGCGTCGTGTATGTGTCGGACGGCACGGCGCGTGTCGCGTTCGATTGGCTGCGCGAGGCGTAAGAGTGAGGGCGCGTATCAATAATTCGCGCGAACGAAAATGGCCCCGGGTGGGGTCATTTTCGTTCGCTGCGCTGTTTTGCAAGCCGGCTTTCGCAAGGCGCGAACCTACGAAAATCGCCGCGCGGCAACGCGGGGCGATGAGCTCGGTCGGGGGATAGGGCCCGCTTCGCCCGCCGGCCCGTACATTGTATCATCCGGTGTGGAACGAGGGTGCCCGTTGCCGCGTGCGATGGGCTTGTAATAAGAGGAGAGCCATGTCGAAGCAAGCGGTCGTTGGAATCTTGGCGCATGTCGATGCCGGCAAGACCACGTTGGCCGAGGCCATGCTGTTCAACGCGGGTCGCATTCGCAAGCGCGGCCGCGTGGACGATGGCGATTCGCACCTGGACACGAACGAGATTGAGCGCGAACGTGGCATTACGATTTTCTCGTCGCAGGCCGTGCTCGACCATGGCGATACCCACGTCATGCTCGTGGATGCACCGGGGCATGTCGATTTTTCTGCCGAGGCGGAGCGCACATTGCGCGCACTCGACTACGCGATTTTGGTTGTGGGCGCCAACGATGGCGTGCAGGGGCACACCGAAACCCTGTGGCGCCTGCTTACGCGCTATGACATCCCGACGTTCATCTTTATCAACAAAATTGATTTGGAGAATCCCGGCCGCGATGTTTTGATGGCACAACTTGGGTGGCGTCTTTCCGAGGGCTGCCTGGATGCCAACGAACTGCTGGCAGGCGGTGCCGTTCAGGAGGACGCTGCTGCGTTGGACGAGGCGGCGCTCGAGGAGTTTCTTGGGGCGGGTGAGCTTTCTGTTGCAACGCTGTCGCGCATGGTTGCCGAGCGCAAGCTCTTTCCCTGTTTTGCCGGCTCGGCGCTCAAGGACCAAGGCGTGGACGAGCTGCTGGATGGCATATGTGCGCTGATGCGTGAACAGGCATGGCTCCCGGAGTTTGCCGCGCGCGTCTACCGCGTGAGCCGCGGGGATCACGGCGAGCGCTTGGCGTGGGTTAAAGTGACCGGCGGTACGCTGCATGCCAAGCAAATGATTGACGGACGTTCCGGTGCCGATGCATGGGAGCAAAAGATCGATCAGGTACGCATCTATAACGGCGAAAAGTATGAGCATGCCCAAGAAGTTGCTGCTGGCGGTATTTGCGCCGTGACGGGTCTTGCGCACGTTCGCCCAGGGGACGCCCTGGGCGCGGAGCCCGCGTGCGATGCGCCCATCATCGCTCCGGTCCTCACCTATACGGTGCTTCCGGACGAACATGACGTCCATACGGTGTTCAAAGCGCTGACTGAGCTGGCGGACGAAGATCCCATGCTCGGCGTAAGCTGGAATACGCATCTTGAGCAGATTCATTTGCAGTTGATGGGCGCCGTGCAACTCGAGGTCGTGCAGCGGGTGTTGGCAGATCGCTTTGGCCTTTCGGTTGCGTTTGAGTCTGGCGGCATTCTCTATAAGGAGACTATTTCGCAGCCGGTCGAGGGCGTGGGCCACTTTGAGCCGCTGCGCCACTATGCCGAGGTGCATCTGCGCCTGGAGCCGTTGCCAGCGGGTTCGGGCGTGCAGTTTGGCACCGTGACCTCGACCGACGAGCTCGATCTTAACTGGCAGCGTCTGGCACTCACCAACGCCATGGAGCGCGATCACCTGGGCGTGCTGACCGGCTCGCCCATCACCGATGTGCGCATTACACTCACAGGTGGCCGCGCGCATGCCAAACACACCGAGGGCGGCGATTTTCGCCAGGCTACGTACCGTGCGATTCGCCAGGGACTCATGCAGGCACGTGAGGCCGGCGCGGCGGTACTATTGGAGCCGTGGTACCACTTTGAGCTCGAGGTGCCGGGGGAGTGCGTGGGCCGGGCGCTCTCGGATGCCACGCGCATGGGTGCCGAGTACGAGCCGCCGACGATGGCGGGCGACCGGGCGAAGCTTGTGGGTCGCGTACCGGTATCCGAGGTGCAGGATTACGCGCTGGAGGTGGCTGCCTACACGAGCGGTCGCGGACATCTGTACCTGGAGTTCGCCGGTTATGCGGCTTGCCATGATGCCGAGCGCGTAATCGAGACGGCCGCCTATGAGCCCGAGGCCGATCTGCCCAACACGCCCGATTCGGTCTTTTGCTCTCACGGCGCCGGTTACACGGTCAAATGGTACGACGTACCCGCCGCGGCGCACGTAAAGATCGATCCCGCCACCTTCCGCCCCTGGCGAGCGGCAGACGCGGAGTTCTTCTGCCATAGGTGATAGAAGGGCGGTCCCTTTGTCACCCGCTGTTGGTATAACTCGGTATAAGTTGGTATAACTATAGGCAGCGTTTGCCAATCCGAGGAGGCCGACATGAATCCAAATCCCTTTAAGCCAACGGCAGGCAAGCGGCCTCCGATGCTCATCGGTCGCGAGTCGGTCATCGAAGATTTTGCGGAAGGGCTCGATAACGGCGCCGGTGCCCCCGGAAGGCTCATGCTCATTACGGGAAACCGCGGCTGCGGCAAGACGGTTCTCCTGCGGGAGCTGGAACGTCTGGCCAGCGAGCACGAATGGGCGGTTGTCTCCGATTCCGCTTCGCTTGGCTTATGCGACCGCTTGGCCGACGCGCTTCGCTCGAATAAACCCGTTGTGACGTCAATGGAGTTTGGGCCGTCGTTTGGTCGGATGTCGGTCGAGGCGGCGCGAGCAAAGGGCGAAACGTTGCGAGGGCTGGTCAACGAGCGCCTCAAGAAGCTCGGGCCGGGAAAGGGCTTACTGTTTGCGATTGACGAGGCCCAATCTGCGTCTATCGAGGAACTGGCGGCTCTTGCCGTTCTCTATCAGCAGGTGCTCGGAGACCAGGATGCCACGGGCTTGTCCGATAGCGACCAGCGCGGTCTTGCGCTGGTGTTCGCCGGCTTACCCAGTATGGTTGACGATCTGCTCGAAGAGCCGAGCGTGACGTTTTTGCGGCGTGCCCAGCAGCGTACGCTGGGGGCGATATCTTTGCCCGAGGTGCGCGATTCATATGTCCAGACGGTCAAAGACGCCGGTCTTTACGCTGACGCGGAGACAGCGGACCTTGCGGCACACAAGAGCATGGGGCATCCCTATATGGTTCAGCTGGTGGGATATTACATGTGGCGCTCTGCTGTCCGGCGTGACTCGCGGGTCATTGAAGAACGCGATGTTGGGGCCGGTTACGCGGATGCCGTCTCCGAGTTCTATGAAGCAGTGGACGCTCCCTTGTATTACGGGCTGCGCAGTCCACAGCGCCTATTTATCGAGGCCATGGCAGTTGACGGGGGCAAGCCGACGCGCATGGCGGACATCATTGAGCGCTGCGATCGCACTCAGAGCTGGGCGAGTAAATATCGCGCAAGCCTGATTCGCGAGCGCGTCATCGAGGCTGCCGGATACGGCCTCGTCCGGTTTACCGTGCCCATGCTGGGCGCGTACATTTGCGATCGAGTTTTATGGCATGAGTAGGGTGATAAAGGTGACGGAACAGAAGATGAGCCCGCAGGCTATCGAGGTGCGTGGCGCACGTGTCCATAACCTCAAGGACATCGATATCGATATTCCGCTGGGAAAGCTCGTGGGTATTGCCGGCGTGTCGGGCTCGGGCAAGAGTTCGCTGGCACTCGGGGTTCTTTATGCCGAGGGCTCGCGTCGCTACTTGGAAGCACTCAGCACCTATACTCGACGTCGCCTGACGCAGGCCGAACACGCCCAGGTGGACGAGGTGCTGCACGTGCCGGCGGCGCTCGCGCTACACCAGCGTCCGAGCGTGCCGGGCGTGCGTTCCACTTTTGGCACCATGACCGAGCTCAACAATAGCCTCCGTCTGCTCTTTAGCCGCTGCGCCCATCACGTGTGCCCGCATTGCGGGGCGCGTGTGGAGCCGAGCCTTAACGTGGCTGCGGGCCTGTCGCTCACGTGCCCTGCGTGCGGTCGCGAGTTCTACGCGCCGAGTGCCGAGGATTTGGCTTTCAATAGCGGCGGTGCATGCCCCACCTGTGGCGGCACCGGTGTCATGCGCGAGGTGGACGAGGCGAGCCTGGTGCCCGACGAGTCAAAGACTATCAACGAGGGTGCGGTGCTTCCCTGGGGTACGCTCATGTGGGACCTGATGAAACAGGTGGCCGGCGAGATGGGCGTACGCACCGACGTGCCGTTTAACATGCTCACGCCTCAAGAGCGCGACATCGTGTTTCACGGCCCGGCGGTCAAGAAGCATATTCTCTACGTTCCCAAAAACGGCGAGGGCGCCACGCCGCTCGACTTTACCTATTACAACGCCGTCTATACCGTTGAGAATGCGCTCGCCAAGGTTAAGGACGATAAGGGGCTTAAGCGTGTGGCTCGCTTTTTGCGCGAGGGACCATGCCGTGACTGCGCCGGCACGCGTCTCTCCGAGGCTGCGCGCCAGCCCCAGGTGCGCGGTATCAATCTGGCTCAGGCCGCGGCCATGACGCTTGGTGATGCGATCGAGTGGGTGCGCGGGGTGCCCGCATCCTTGCCGGCCGAGATGCGGCCCATGGCGACGGATATCTGCGATTCGTTTTTGAGCACGGCTCGTCGTCTGGTCGACCTGGGTCTCGATTACCTTTCGCTCGATCGCGCCGGTGCCACGCTCTCCACGGGTGAGCGCCAGCGCGTGCAACTCGCCCGCGTGGTGCGCAACCGATCGACAGGCGTGCTCTATGTGCTGGACGAGCCCTCAATTGGCTTGCATCCTGCCAATGTTGACGGTCTGGTAGGCGTGATGCGCGATCTGGTGGGCGACGGCAACACCGTGGTCGTTGTCGACCACGATACGCGCGTGCTGGCGGAGGCTGATTATCTGGTCGAGATGGGCCCCGTTGCCGGAGCAGGCGGCGGCAACGTAATCGCCGCTGGTACGGAAGACGAGGTCGAGCAATCGCAGGGCAGCCGCATCGCCCCGTTTTTGCGCGCAGAATCCAAGCGCTTGCGTCCGCAGATGGCTGACGACGAGATGTTCGACCAGGGCCATATCCGCATGGCGACCGATACCATCCATACCGTCAAGCCACTCGAAGTCGATATCCCGCGCGGCCGTCTCGTCGCGGTGACGGGCGTTTCGGGTTCGGGCAAGACGACGTTGGTGCTCGAGACGCTCATCCCGGCGCTTAAGGCGCAGGCAGCCGGCGAGCGCCTGCCGGGGCACGTGCGTTGGGTCGATGCCGAGGGCATTGCGCGTGCCAACCTGATTGACGCCACGCCCATCGGTGCCAACGTGCGCTCGACGGTGGCAACCTATGCCGACATCCATGATGAGCTGCGCCGCGCCTTCGCCCGTACGCCCGAGGCCAAGGCAGTCAGCTACAAGGCGGGCGCCTTTAGCTACAATACCGGCGCCTTGCGCTGCCCTACGTGTGATGGCACGGGCTCGATATCGCTCGACGTGCAGTTTTTGCCCGATGTCGAAATCGTCTGCCCGGCATGTCACGGCTCACGTTATGCAGACGCGGCTTCGCATATCCATCGCGAGGGCAAGGACGGGAGTCTGCTTACGTTGCCGCAGCTCATGGACATGAGTGTGGACGAGGCCATCGACGCCACGGTGGGGCTCAAGAAAGTTCAGACGCGCTTGCAGACCTTGCACGACCTTGGCTTGGGCTATCTCACGCTCGGTGAGCCCACGCCGGCGCTTTCGGGCGGCGAGGCTCAGCGTCTTAAGCTTGCGAGCGAGATGGGTCGCGTGCAGGATGATGCCGTGTTTGTGTTTGACGAGCCCACGATCGGACTACATCCGCTCGATGTTCAGGTGTTGCTGAGTGTGTTCGACGGCCTTGTTGCCAAGGGCGCCACGGTTATCGTGATCGAACACGACCTCGACCTTATCCGTAACGCCGATTACGTGATCGACATGGGCCCGGGCGGTGGCGATGCAGGCGGGCAAATCGTCTGCGCCGGCACGCCAGACGACATCGCAGCCTGCCCCGCAAGTATCACCGGCCGCTACCTATAACCGAATGTGACAAAGGAACAGTTCCTTTGTCACATTGACTTCTATTTCACGCATTGAGCGGCGAGATAGTCGCGGAAGAATGGCAATTCAAAAGCGACGATTCCGCGCCCGCGTTCTCCAATGATGCCGGCATCTATCATGCGGCGTCGGTAGCGGGAGACCTGCTGCGGCGAACGCTTAAGGCGTTCGACAAGGTCAGCGGTGGTGGACTCTTCCTCGTCATCGAGCATGGCGATGAGGAATCGCTTGTCCTCTGCGGTGAGTTCCCGATAGGTTGCCGCGAGGATTCGGTCGTCCATCTCGTCGCGCGCGATTTTGATTCCTAGGTCAAAGTCGCGTGAGGAGATTTCCTTCGAATCGCTTGTGAGATCCCAGGCACGGTAGCCTACGAGTTGCAATAGGAAGGGAAAACCAGAGATCGAGCGAACGGCTCTATCGATTCCCTCAGCATCTGCCAGGCGATCGTTTTCCTGAATTGTGCGAATCAAGGCCTCGCGCACGTCATAGTCGGCAATGCGACCCAGATGATATTGTTGGGCGCGGCGAAGGAACGAGACCGTCTTGTGGTTCAGTAGCGTCGATACGTTGTTGGGAAGTCCCGCCATGAGCAGCGCGACGCGTTTCCCATCGGTCACAAAGTGCTGATACGTCGCTGCGAGCTGAATCATCTCGTCGAGTGTCGGGTCTACCTCGTCAACCGTGACGAGCAGACCGGTGCCCGCCTCGTTGAGCTGGTCGATGATGTCGCCCATGCGATAACGCCAGGTTGAGGCATCGTGAACGCGATTGACCTCGATGCTGCCGATCGGTGCAATTCCGAGACCGGTGACTTCGAAGTTGTTAGACGGGTCGATAAGATGGCCGGCAGCACGTTTCGCCCCGAACTCGATTTCCTCAAGCATTCCCGGGAGCGCGGTCGTCTTTACGGCTATCCAGCCGTGGGATTCCGCCCTTGTCGCGAGCGACGACATGAGAGCGGTTTTACCGGTTCCACGTGCGCCTGAGAAGATCGATGTCAATTCTGGGCGCCTGCGCTGGCTCAAGAAGGCACGGTCCAAATCCCGAATAATCAGTTGTCTGCCAGCGAGATGGGCAGGAACCTCACCAAAACTGGGGGTAAACGGGTTCTCGAGATATTTCACAAGGCTCTCCTTTCACACCGCCGTTTAACTTCATTTTACTTTAGTTAATTCTGATTAAAAGTGAGGGCTCTTTATCTTGAGCATCAATTAGGCGTGTGTGCTATCGGCGTGGCGCTTGAATGTGACAAAGGGACAGTTCCTTTGTCACATTTCTGGAAAGGCTGTTTGGCGCAGGGCTTCGTAGAGGACGATGGCGGCGCTGTTGGAAAGGTTGAGTGCGCTGATGCGGTAGTCGTCCGGGTTGACGAAGTTGCCGCAGATATCCTGTCGAAGGATGGCCTCGTGGCTGTCCTCGGTATGCCCGAGCGATTCCTCGTGGGCTTCCCAGGCCTCGGCGTTATCGAGCGAGTCGCAATCGCGCAGCATCGGGATGCGCTCGCAGCGCTCGGGCGCCGCGGCAAGCAGTGGCTCGGGAATGCCCGAGCTCTCGCTGCCAAAGACCAAGTAGTCGCCATCGCGGTAGGTACTCTGAGCATAGGTGCGGCGTGCCTTTTTGGTCAGCAGATGCAGGCGACCATCGGCGGGGGAGAGGTCGTTGCGCGCAAGGAAATCCTCCCAGCCGGCATAGGTCGTCACGTCCAAGTTTTGCCAGTAGCCCAGGCCGGCGCGACGCACCGTCTTGTCGTCGAGTGAAAACCCCAGCGGCTCCACCAGATGCAGGCGGGCGCCGGTGACCACGCAGGTGCGGCCGATATTGCCCGTATTGGCCGGAATCTCGGGTGCATACAGCACAATGTTGAACATGAATCTCCTTGGCTTAGAACGAAAAACCACCACGAAGGGCACCTTCGTGGTGGTTTGGCGGTTACATAGGCGGAAAAATGCCCGCTTGGATAAACCTAGGCGCGGTGCCAGTCGGTCAGGCAGGCATCGAGGGAGGCGATGAACGCATCCTTGTCCATGTGACGGCCGATGATGCACAGGCTCGTCATGCGGTCGCCCGTCTCGTCGTCCCAAATCTGCATGATCTCGGGGTTCTCGTCGATGATCTTCTGCTTCTCGCCCTCGGGCGCCGAATCGACAAACAGGCCGTTCTCCATCAGGCGCATCTGGTGGCCGGCCTGCTCAAACATGTAGCACATGTCCGGATCGCCGGTCTGCCACAGCGGACCCTTGACGCGGATGACCTCGTCGGGCCACTCCTGCTCAACAAAATTGGTGAACTTCTGCAGGTCAAACGGCTTGCGGCGCGAGTACACAAAGGTCTCGATGTCGTACTCGAGCACCTCGGGGTCGTCGTGCTCCTCGGGATGCTCCATGGCCTCGATCCAGGCGGCGGAGTTGTAGGCGCGCATAAAGTCGAAGCGGTCGGTGTCGAGCAGCTCCTCCATGGGGACCTCGCCGTTTTGGGCCTCGACAATCACGGCGTCCTTCTGCAGGCTGCGCACGATGGCCTTGAGCTCGGCGATCTGCTCGGGCGTCACGGTATCGGTCTTGTTGAGGATCAGCGTGGAGCAGAATTCGATCTGCTGGATGAGCAGGCTCTCGATGTCGTCCTCGTCGATATCCTCGGCCAGCAGGTCGCGACCGCCGTTGAACTCGTCGTACATGCGGGCGCAGTCGACCACGGCCACGATGTTGTCGAGCGCGAGCTTGGGCTCGCCGCCCACCTTGGCCTCGTCGCAGAAGCTCGAGATGGTGTAGGCGATGGGGATGGGCTCGCAAATGCCCGAGGCCTCGATGATGATGTAATCGAAGTTGCCCGAATCGGCGATGCCCTGCAGCTGGTTGGCCAGGTCGTCCGAAAGTGTGCAGCAGATGCAGCCGTTGGTGAGCGGGATGAGGTCGTCGGTCTCGGAAAGGCCGCCGTCGGCGATAAGGCTGGCGTCGACATTGATCTCGCCGATATCGTTGACGATCACGGCGGCGCGGATGCCGCCGTCGTTAGCGAGGATGTGGTTGAGCAGCGTGGTCTTGCCGGCACCGAGGTATCCGGTAAGCATGATGATCTTCACGGGTTTGTTGGGCATGTGCCCTCCTTTGTTAGACATGGCTTACAGTTGAATCTTATGCCAAACGCCTGCTCTTATACCCACGCGCCGGCAAATAACACAAGCTACTCCCAGGCTCCCCATACATCGGGGCAATAACCGACGGTGGCCTTTTTGCCGTTGCGCACGATGGGCTCGGCTAGAACCTGCTGATTCTCGAGCAGTTTATCGAAGCGCTGGCTAGGGGTGAGGTGCTGGATGAGCGCGAGCGTCTCCTCGTCCTTAGCCTTGGGGTTGAGCAGCTTGTCGATGCCGCCGACCGCCTGCATCACGCTCGTGAGCTCGCCCTTGCTCATCTCCTTTTCCTTAAGGTCGATAAACTGCACCTTAATGCGGCGCTCCTTAAAATAACGCTGAGCCTTCTTGGTATCGAAGGACTTCTTGGTGCCGAAGATTTGGATCATATGTTCCGCCGTTCTAACGAACGGCGGTCACCTCGACGCTGCAAAGCCATCTGATGGGCAATCTGCCTTTCAATCGTCGGGCGCGGGCAAAAGCCCAGCGCCCTCCTCTTTCAAGACACCTTGCCTCATCAGCTGGCTTTTCGCTGACATTGATGGAACATCGAGGTGACCACCGCTGGACTTATCGAATGAAATTGGTCGTTGCGCGATCTGCTTCGGGCGCGTTGATGCCGGCGGCGCGGCCTGCTTCGATGCAACGCAGGAGCCAGGCCATGTTTTTGCCGATATTGCGCATGGTGGCAAGGCCCTCGGCATCGCCTTCGGCGTCGCCGGGCACGCGACCAAACACGTTGTTCCAGTAGGTGGAAGCCACCACGGGCATCTGCTTGATGGTGAAGTACTTGTTGAGCACATCGAAGGCGGTCGACGTGCCGCCACGACGGGCAACGGCGACCGCGGCGCCAGGCTTGTGCTCAAAGGCGCGGCCGCCCGCGTAGAAGGCACGGTCGAGGGCCGAAAGAATGCGGCCGCTGGGGTGTGCATAGTAGACGGGCGAGCCAAAGACAAAGCCGTCTGCCTGCTCGGCGGCGGCGATAAGCTCGTTCACCACATCGTCGTCGAAGGTGCAGCGCCCATCAAGCTTGCCGCACTGGCCGCAACCGATACAGTCGCGAATGGGCTTGGCACCCAGCTGGAACACCTCACTGTCGATGCCCTCGGCGCTAAGTTGCTCGGCGATCTCGGCGAGCGCACGAGCGGTGTTGCCATTTGCCTTGGGGCTGCCGTTGACTAAAAGAACCTTCATCACAAACTCCCTCTGCTGTCGGTGACTTCTGCAGAGGATTATCTCATGATGGGGCAGGCGATGCGCGCCGCGACCCGTGCCGTTAATCCAACTTGGTACCCGGCACCTGCACGGCCTCGGCGAGCAGTGTCTTCAGCTCGTTTAGGATGGAGACGGGCTGGCGGTCGACGCTGTCTAGATGAAGCGTTGCCACGCGCATAGGCGGCAGGTACTCAAGCGAGCCGATGAGCACGGGCGAGCCTAAGGACCGCTCGATCTCGTCGGCGATCTGGTCGGTTTCCTGGGGATCGAGGTTATCGAAAAGCGCCACGAACATCGGTCCGGTTGAGCGGAACAGGCAACCCTTGCCGCGTGAGCAGTCCATGAGGCAGGCGGCGCTTTCGGCCAAAACACGGTCACCCGCATCAAAGCCAAAGCGGGCATTGACCTGAGCGATATCGTCAATTTTAATGGCGACAAAGCCCACCTCGTGCGCCACGCGACGCATCTCGCCAATGGCGTTGACCAGGGCGTGGATATCGCCCAAGCCGGTCACGGAATCGGTCGTATCTGCCAAGCTTCGGTTGATGATAATGCCCACATACATGTTGGGCTCGGTATCGGTGGCGTCCAGGCGGTAGCCCGTACAGTCACAAAGCACGTATTTTTCGGTGGCGTCTATGACGCGATACTGCATGTAATGGAAGTGCCACGTGCCGTTTAGCACCATATCGAGCTCGGTGCGTACATTGTCGCGGTCTTCGGGGTGAACGCGGGCAAGCCACATGTCGACAGAGTTGTAGGGGTGTTACGAGGGCAGGTCAAAATCGCGCACGGCATTAACCGACCATTGCGATTCGCCGGTATCGAGGTTAAGGATAAACGGATAGCGCGTCTCGGAGCTCATGGAGATCGCTTGGAACACGCGGTCGTTGCAGGGAAGCTGATCGGCGATCGGGCGTTGCGACGCGTTGTCTTCTTTCGGTTGCTGCACGCGGTGCATGAGCTTGTAGCGATACATTTTTCGGTCGGCGTCCATGACCGTCTGGCGATGCGTATCGCCAGCAAGCGGGTCGACGCGCGAGCAGCCAAAACTAAAGCTCGCGATCATGGGCGCTTTGCCGTCCGATGTTGCCTCGATAAGATCGCTGCGCGTCCGCTCCAGGCGCCGCTCGAGCTCGGCTTCGTCTACCGTAGGAGACACGAGTACAAATTCGTCTCCGCCGATACGGAACAGCAGATCATCGTGCTTCATTGTTTCGGTGAGCACGCGGCAGATGCCCAGAATGTAGCGGTTGCCCTCGGCGTGGCCAAACGTATCGTTGCAATGCTTGAGGTGGTCGATGTCGATATAGGCGCAGGTGAAGGGGATGCCTTTGCGCCAGAGTTGATCGACGTGGCGGTCGAGCCCGCCACGGTTGCCAAGATTGGTGAGCGTATCGATATAGGCACTGCGCTCAAGCAGCTGCCGTTCCTGCTGCAGGACGGCATGCGTTTTTTGTAGCTGCTCGCCAATGGCACGCAGCTCTGCGGGCAATGCCGAAACATCGAGCTCGGCGGTTGAGGCCCCGTTCGCAAGTCGTTGAAGGTGGGCGATGATTGATTGCTCGCCCAGGCGATACGACTCGTTCATGATGTAAAACCTCCTTGGGCGAGACAGCGGTTTGTATCATATGCCCAATTGCATTTTAATGGGGATAATAAGTTAGCCAACGGGGACAAACGTGCCCCTCAACGGTAGCGGCCTGCATGTGAACGCATCAATCCTCGCCACCATCGAGCAATGCCTCAAAATCTGCCGCCGGCATGGGACGGTAGTAGAGAAAGCCCTGTGCATAGCGTGCGCCCATCTGACGCAGCAGCTGAGCCTGCGCCTCCGTCTCGATGCCTTCGATCACAACGGGCAGCTCGAGCGATTGCGCCATCCCGAGCATCGACGAAATGATTTGCGCGCTACGGCCTTGATCGCCGTCGACGGGCACAAACGTGCGGTCGAGTTTGATGACGTCGACGTTGACGTTTTTGAGCATCGCGAGCGTGGACTGGCCGGTGCCAAAATCGTCCATGTAGGTCGAGAAGCCGCGGGTGTGCAGGTCGGCTGTCAGTTTATCCACAGCCTCGGGCTCTCCGGTATAGGCAGTCTCGGTAATCTCGATGCGCATGAGCTCGGGCGATAGATTGTAGCTGGCGGCAAGCGCGCTCATATGCTCGGCGACGTCGCAGGCAAGGATATCCACGCGCGACACATTAAGCGAGATCGGAACCACGCGAAGCCCCTGGTCAAGGCGCTTGCGAAGCCACAAGGCAACGCCCTGCCAAATATATTTGTCGAGCGTCACCACAAAACCGCTTTCCTCGAGCGTCGGGATAAAGGAAACGGGCGGAATGAGGGTGCCGTCATTACCAATCCAGCGCGTGAGCGCCTCGGCACCAACAATCTCGCCGGTTTCCATGTCCACCTGGGGCTGCAGGTAGTAGGTGATGCGATCGTTGGAGAGCGCATATTGGAACTCGGTGAGGGTGTTGTGAAACGCAACCTCGTGGGCGTACTCTTCGGGGCGGAAAACAGCGATGCGGTCTTTAAAGTCATTTTTGGCGCGACGGTTGGCATACATGGCCCTTGCCTGAGCGTCGATGGTGATTTCCTCACGGGGTTTGACGGGGTAGACGCCCATGGACGGCCAAAAACCCACGCCGTCGTCGTGCCTGGCAACCGCTTCGCGCACGCCGGCATAAATTCGATGAATCGTATCGCGGTCAAAGGGAGCAAGGATGCAAAAGTCGTCCATGCCCCAGTAGCCCGCAACGCTCATGCCCGCGTTCTCGATATCCTTAAGCACCGTGCCCACATCGGCAAGCACGCGGTCGCCCTCGGTTTGTCCGTGCCATTCATTAAACAGGCGCATGTGTCCCATGTCGACGGTGGCAATGCACCATGCGCTGCCTTGTGCCGTCGACAGAAAGGCATTGGCGCGTCGCATAAACTCACTGGGGCGGTAGAGGCCGGTGAGCGGGTCGATGCGCTCGGCGATTGCGCCTTTGCGCTTGATTTCGGGAATGCAGGGACTGTCGTTGTGGAACGGTCCGTTTATGGCGCGAATGCGGCGGTCGAGTTCGTCCAAAACGGCCGGTGCCTGGTTAACAAGGCGCTCGTAGTAGACAGGCACGACCAGGCATGTGGGGGTGATGACGTCGCCGGCAATCTGGATGGGTTTTGAGACAACATGTTCCAAATCCCCAACGAGGTGATCGAAGGCATTGCGGTCAAAACTATCGGTAAGTACAACGAACTGCGCGCTGCGCGAGCGGAATACACGGCTTCTGCCGCGGATGAGCGAGAGCATGCGGCCGGCATACTCGGAAAGCATGGCATCGACGGCGTCGGCCCCATAGCGTTCATTGAGCTGCGTTGTACCGCGAACACGCACGGCGGCAAGGCCCATCCCGCGGTTATCGCGGCGGCAAGTATCAATGGCGTCGATCAACATGCGCTGGGTTCCAAGCCCTGTTGCGGGGTCAATCGTCTCGACCAGAGCGTGATTGACGAGTTCGCCAACGTAGAGCGAGGGCGTGTCTCCGTTTCCGTCGATGCGATAGCCTCGGACGCGACAAAGCACGTAATCGCCAGCAGCGTTGCGCACTCGATACCGCATGACGCGATAGTGCTTGGAGCCGTTGTAAATCTGGTTGATATCGTTGATATAGGCCTCGAGGTCATCGGGATGGACGCGCGTTTTCCAGTAATCGTGGCAGTTGTCCATATGCTCCGAAGGAAGACCGAAATCGCGCAAGGCGCCTTGTGACCAAAGGGTGCGATGCTTGTCCAAGTTCTCGATAAAGAAATATCGTCCCTCGTCAAGCATCGAGAAGGCGTCGAAGACACGGTCGCTGACTTCAAAATCGTCTGCATGAACTTGTTTGATATTGCGACGATCCAGGTGTACGGCATGGCGCAGCTTGTAGTCGTACATGCGGTGGTCGGCATCGAGCGTCATACGATCGGACGTTTCGCCCAGTTTTGGGTCGGCATGCGATACGCCATAGCTAAACGAGTGAGGCATCTCGGCGTCGTTGTTTTTGAGCAGCACCGAGCGGCAATGCTCAAGGCGCTCGGCAAGGTCGTCTTCGGTCGCGACGGTGGACAAGATTGCGAACTCGTCGCCACCCAGGCGAAACACCGCCTCGTCAACTTTGATATAGAGCTTAAGGTACAGGCTCACCTGCATAATGTAGCGGTTACCCTCGTCGTGACCGAAGGCGTCGTTGCAGTGCTTGAGGTTATCGATATCGATAAACGCCATGGTGACCGGCGTGCCCTGCTCCCAGAGCTCTTCCAACGAGCGGGTAAAGCCGCCGCGGTTGCCAAGGCCGGTAAGTTGGTCGGTAAAGGCTGTTCTTACCAGGTCTTCCGGGCGCTCGAACAGGTCTTGAACGATCTTTTCGAGCGTCTTTGTATAGGTGTTGGCTGTGTCCATATGTGAGTGGCTTTCTGGGGTCGAGATGGCTTGCGTCGGATGATCTTGTTGTTAATGGGACCTTCTGCGGTCTATGGACGCGTGGCCTTTCGTCCCCGCCTTGTTTCATCGATAGGCTCGATTGTTGTCTACTGTTTGGTGCTGTTGCCTCATGATACGAACATCATTATAGGGTGTGTTTGTATAAACAAGGTCAGTCGTTAATAATAATTGCCGAGCGGTAGTGTTTAGTTTGCATCGGCAAATGTGACCGAGACGATATATGTTGACGGGTATACTTGTTCCGTTCAAAAGCATGAGGACGGGGATGGTTGCATGGCATTGCCGAGTACGGCGCATACGGTGGGTCTGGCGCTCGAGGGCGGTGGCTACCGGGGCATGTATACGGCAGGCGTGCTCGACGTTTGGATGGAACATGGCCTGACCTGCGATCATATGGTGGGTGTCTCGGCAGGCGCCGCGTTTGGCTACAACTTTAAGTCGCGCCAGATTGGTCGCGCCATCCGTTACAACAAGGCCTATTGTGCCGACAAACGTTATGCGAGCGTGGCCAGCTGGCTGCGCACCGGCGACATGTTTAATGCCGAGTTTGCGTATCACGAGGTGCCTATCGAGCTCGACCCCATCGACTTGGATGCCTACCGCGCCAATCCCATGAGGTTTACGTGCGTATGCACCGATATCGAGACAGGCGAGGCTGTCTACCATGACCTGTCCTACGGTGACGAGCGTGATATTGAATGGATTCGTGCTTCGTCGGCGATTCCCGTGGCGACCAGGCCTGTTGCCATTGATGGGCATCGGTATTTGGATGGCGGCGTTGCGGACTCTATTCCCAGCGCCTGGCTGTTTGCACAGGGTTACGACCGCAATGTGGTGGTGCTGACGCAGCCGGCGGGTTTTGTAAAAGAGGCCAATAGCCTGATGCCCATGCTGCGTCGTGTGTATCGTCACTACCCGGAGTTTGTCGCGGCGCTTGAGCATCGGCATGAGGTGTATAACGCCACGCTGGATGACCTTGCGCGTCGTGAGGCCGCTGGCGAGATCTTTGTGGTGCGGCCGAGCGAATCGGTGAAAGTGCCGTCGCTTTGCCGCGAGCCCGATGAACTTGAGCGCATCTACCAGATCGGTCGCCGCGATGCGGAGACGATGTTGCCCGCGCTGGAAGCGTACCTGGCGGGGTAGGGGCCACGGCGGAAAGCGCATCCCAGAATGGACGTCCAAACTGGGATGCGCTTTCCGTAGCTGAAGATTTGTAGTCGCGGAGCAGTTGCTCGGCTTATGCCTATGCCTGCTGCCAGGTGTCGACGAGCTCCTTTGCCGCGGCGTGAGGGTCGTCGGCACTGCAGACGGCGCTCACCACAAAGAAGCCGTCGACGCCGGTGGACTTGAGCTGCGGCAGGTCGGCCGTCTTGACGCCGCCGCCAACCACGATGGGCACGGGGCTTGCCGCATGGAGCGCGGCCAGGTCCTCAAAGCTCTTGGTAATGATGGAGCCGTCGGCCGCGCGTCCGCAATCGCGCTTGGTCTCGGTCTCGTGGAGCGGGCCCACGCCCAGGTAATCGACCAGGCTCATGTCGGCAGTCTTGACGTACTCGAGCATCTCTTCGCAACGGGCCGAAAGACCCACGATGGCGTCGGGGCCCAGCAGCTTGCGGCAGACCTCGACGGGAATGTCGCTCTGGCCCACATGCACGCCGTCGACGGCGATGCCCTGCTCGCGCGCAGCAAGCACGCAATCCAGGCGGTCGTCGATGAGCAGGGCGACCTGACCGGTCTTGCCCGCACGGGCGATGGCCTGTGCGGCGTCATCCGTCAGCGCGATAATCTCTCGCGCGCTTGCCACCTTGGAGCGCACCTGGATGCAGGTAAAGCCGGCGTCGAGCGCCTGGGCCACCACATCGCCCACGGGGCGACCGAGCGTGTTTTCGGGGCCGAGCACCAGATAGGCCGAGATATCAAGGTTGTCGCGGATGCTCATTATGCTTCCTCCTGCTTTTTGATCTGTGCTTCCATGCGCTCGAGCTTGCCGTTCATGGTATCGGTAAATCCGGGGCGAATATCCGCCTTGAGCACGACTTCGGTGCGGATGCCCTTGTTTGCCAACGCAAAGGTGGCATCGCGCACGACCTGCATGACCTCGTCCCAGTCACCTTCGATCTCGGTGAACATCGAGCTGGTTCGGTTGGGAAGGCCGCTTTCGCGAATGACGCGCACGACCTCGGCGACCTCGGCGGAGAGCTCATCGCCCGTGCCGCATGGGGCGATGGCAACGGCGACCAGCGTGTTCATGCCGGTATTGGTTGCGGACTCGGACATGGCCTTACGCCTCCTCGAGCTCGAGCTGGTTGTTGGCGATGTCCTGGGCGGTTGCGCGGTAGAGCTCGTCGATAAAGGCAACCTTAAAGCTCGCCGGGGCATCCGCGACGGCGGCGGCACGCGTGCCGGCCACGTTGTAGACGGCGGTACCGCAGACGGCTGCCGTAAACGGATCGGCGGCGCAGGCATATACGGCCAGCACGCCGCCCTGCGAGCAACCGCAGCCGGTGATCTTGGACATGAGCGGGCTGCCGCCGTGGGACTTGGCCACGGTCGAGCCGTCGGTGATCAGGTCGACCTCGCCCGAGACCACCACGGCGCCGCCGGTGTAGCGGGCGAGTGCCACGGCGGCGTCGCGGGCAGCGTCAACCGTATCGGTGGTGTCGACACCGCGTACACGGCTCAGGTCTGCGGCCTCACCCTCAAGGCCCCACAGGCCGGCGAGCGCGATGATCTCGGAAGCGTTGCCGCGCACGATGGCGGGCTTGTACTGCTTGAGCTCGTTTACCAGCTGGGTGCGCAAGCTGCCGATGCCCAGACCCACCGGGTCGAGCACCCAGGGCTTGTCGGCGTCGTGTGCCGCCTTGGCTGCGCGGGGAATCGTCTGCTCGTAGATGGGGAAGAGCGTGCCCATGTTGAGGTAGATGGCGCCGCCGCCGGCAACGAGCGCCTCGCCCTCGTCGGGCAGGTAGACCATGGCGGCCGAACCGCCCACGGCGAGCTGCGCGTTGGCGACAAAGTCGATCGTCACCGTGTTGGTGATGGAGCCGGCCATCGGATTGGTGGCGCGAATCTCCTCCACGGCCTTGACCACATGTTGCTTAAGCTGTTCCGAATCGATCACTGCACATGCCTCCTTGGCATAGAAAAGGGGCGCTGTGCATAGACAGCGCCCCTGTAAAGGCGGCATGCTCCCTACGCCAGCATTAACTGACAGGTTCAAAGGATTGGGCCCATTGCCCTCTCAGCCTTGTGGTTTGCACCGCCGGCACTCCCGCATCGAATCTGTTGCTCCCTATACTAGCGCACCTGCCAAAAAGGGACAGGTTTATTTTGGCAGGTAGCAACAGGGGCTGCGTTTTCCCAGATAAAACCTGCCAAAATAAACCTGTCCCTTTTTGGCAGGTCGGTACAATAGACGGGATAAAGAATGACCGAGGGGACCCTATGATCAAACTTGTGCTGACCGATATGGACGATACGCTGATTCCTGCTGGGCAAGACGGCGCCAGCGACTATGCCATCGAGGGCATCCATGCCATGCAGGCGGCGGGTCTGCACTTTGGCCCGGTTTCGGGTCGCCAGCCGTCCGCGATGGGCTGGATGTTCAAAAATCGTTCCGAGTGTTTTTCGACTGGCGCGTTCTGTAACGGCCAGGTGATGTTTGTCGGCGGCGAAGTAGTCGCATCGCACGCAATCGACAACGACGCTCTGATGCGTTTGGCCGACTATCTGGAGCAAGAGACCGACGATACATTTCTAAAAGTCTATGGCCTGGGCGATGACTTTTGGGGCAACGATGCCTATTGCGTGACGAGTGATCCCGAGCGCGTTCGTCGCGCCATGGAGTCGGGCGGCAACGCATGGCTCAAAGGCGAAGAGGCTCCGTGCCGTCCCGTCGTCGATGAAGCGCCGGTGTTCAAGGCGAATATCTGGAGTGCCCGTTCGCGTGAGGAGCTCGCGGAGCTACGCGAGCGCGTTGCCGCTGAGGTGCCGGAACTCTCGCTTGTGTTTCCCAACAACCGAGTGCGCCTGTTTGACATCCTTCCAGCAGGTTGGGACAAGGGTTGCGCTGCGCTGGAGCTGGCGCGCGCTTTGGACCTGACGCCCGACGAGGTGGCCGTATTTGGCGATTCCGATAACGATTTGCCCATGATCGATGCCGTTCCCAACTCCGTTGCGGTCGCCAATGCCAACGAGGCTGTCACGGCTACCGCGCGCTGGCATATCGGCGCTGCGGCAGACGATGCGGTCGCCGGGGCTCTGCATCAGATTGCCGCCTGCGCTGCGACGGGGGAGATGCCGCCGTTTATGCGTCAGATGGACACGGCGGGTTTCGACGTCACGAACGTTTAGGGAGAAAGCCATGAAGCTTCAGCAGCTCAGATATGTCGTCAAAGTTGCCGAATGTGGCAGCATCACCGAGGCCTCGCGCCGGCTCTTTGTGTCGCAGCCTTCGATTACCGCATCGATCCGCGATCTCGAAAACGAGATGGGCGTGCACATCTTTGAGCGCACCAACAAGGGCGTCATTGTGTCCGAGGAGGGCGAGACCTTCTTGGGCTATGCGCGACAGGTGCTTGACCAGGCCGATCTGCTCGAAGGCAAGTACAAGGGCGCATCCGAGCAGGTGCCGCACTTTAGTGTGAGCTGCCAGCATTATTCCTTTGCCGTTAATGCGTTTGTCGATGTGATCCGCGAGTTCGATGCCGCGCGCTACGACTTTACCCTGCGCGAGGAGCAGACTCACGAGATTATCGAGGACGTCGCGCACATGAAAAGCGAACTGGGCATCCTGTACTTATCCGAGCATAACCGCGAGGTTATCGAGCGCATGCTGGCGGCCAACGAGCTCGTGTTCGAAGGGCTCTTCTGTGCCACGCCGCACGTTTTTGTGTGCGCCGACCATCCGCTGGCGGGCCGCTCCAGCGTGACGCTCGAGGACCTGGAGGACTATCCCTTCCTGTCCTACGAGCAGGGCAGCTACAACTCGTTTTACTATTCCGAGGAACTGACCTCGACGTTTGAGCGCCGCAAGAATATCCGCGTGCGTGACCGTGCGACACTGTTCAACCTGGCTATGGGCCTTAACGGCTACACGGTGTGTTCGGGTGTGATCAGCCATGAGCTTAACGGCCCCGGTATCATCTCGATTCCGCTCGATGTGGACGAGTACATGGAGATCGGCATCATCACGCGCAAAAATACGACGCTCACGCGCTACGGCCAGGCGTATATCGACGCGATTCGTCAGCATATCTAGTCTTTTGAGCGGTGTCGGGCTTGGGCTTGGCGCCGCTCAATTTGCCGCCGACGGTCCAGGATAGGGCCTGATTTCGAGCCACATGTCCCATTAACCGGCGCCCTCTCGCACTACCATCAAAGTGACCCGCTATGCGAGGGGAGGTCGCCGTGGATCGGATATATACCGATAGCTGGCGTTTCCCCATGCCACTTATGTGCACGGCATTTGAGCCCGGGACGCTCGACAAAACCCTCGACGTGATGCTCAAAGATGACTATGGCGTTATCGCGCGTGCCGAGGCGCACTACTATCGCGGTTGCCCCGATGAGGCACGACGCCTGGCGGAGCCGTACTTGCTGTCGGACGACCATTCGCTTCGTCTTTCGGCATGCCTGTTGTGCGCCTATGCAAATCTGTCACTGAATCGCGCATTGGCGGCGCGTCGCTGTCTTGCGTACCTCGAGGAGACGGGGAAGGGCCAAGGGGCGGCAAAGGATCCACGCGCTCAGGCCTCGTATATGCTGCTCGCGGCCAGCGCGTGCGTGCTGCTGCATTTTCCCTCGCCGGTGTCACGCAGCGAATTTGATTCGTATGCATCGCTGCTGCCCGAGGGGCTGCGCCTGTTTGCAACCTACGCGCTGGCACACCGTTCCTATCTTGATGGCGATTACGGGCGCTGCGTGGGGATGGCGGAGAATGCCCTGTCGATGAAGCAGGAAAGCTATCCCATCCCTGAGGTCTTCTTGCATCTGATCGCTGCCGTTGGGTGGATCAACCAGCGTGAGGCTGACCGTGCGAACATTCACTTTATGCGTGCGTGGCAGATTGCGCAGCCCGATGGCTTGATCGAGATCGTCGGCGAGCATCACGGGCTTTTGCAGGGCGTTTTGGAATCATGTCTAAAGAAAGATCATCCGCTGGAGTTCGCGGAGATCATTAAAGTTACCGAGCGCTTTAGCCGCGGCTGGCGTCGCGTGCACAATCCGGGTGCGGGCGCCACCGTTGCCGAAAGCCTGACCACGACGGAGTTTGCCATTGCCATGCTGGCCTGTCGCGGCTGGACCAACGATGAGATTGCCGCTCACATGGGTATCTCGCGCGGCACGGTAAAGAATCGCCTGTCGAACACCTACGCCAAGCTTGGCATAACGAGTCGCGCCGCGCTGAAACAGTTTGTATTGCTGTAAGCGACCGGCGAGTGGTTTTGTTTTGAGTGGACAATCGAATCGGATCGTTCAAACGCGGCGCGGCCGCCGGTGGGAGGTCCGGCGGCCGCTTACCATGGGGCGGTGCGCGTTCGTGTTGATCGAGCGTGCGAGGTTTGGAGCTACGAGCGCTTGCGGCTGGTAAAGATGCCGGCGACGACGGCTGCCACGCCTGTGATGGCGGCGGCAACAACGCCCATAACGGAAGCGTCACCCGTGGTTGCGAGCGTGCCCTTGGTGTCGACATGCTTGATGGTCGCGGCGGCGGTCGTTACCTTAGGCTTCGATTCGGGCTTTGCCTGGGGCGTTTCCACCGGAACGATGACGGCGCGCTTGGCGATGGCGTCGCTATCCAGATCCGTGATGACGTCGTTTGCGGTGCCGATGGTCTGGCCGCGCTGATAAGGGGCATCGACGGGATTGGTGTCAACGAAATGCACGTCGCAAATACGTCCACCGTTGGGTGTTTCGATAATGCTGTCGACGATATTGATCGTGCCGGCAATGCTGCCGTCTGCGCTATTCACCACGGCCAGGATGGCAGCGGTGTTGCCTTCTGCCGTCACGCGGCTGCGTGTGATGGAGATGGTCGCAGGCGTGAGGCCATCTTCGGTGAGAGCGAAGATACCATACGTATGAGCGTTCACGTCTGGGTCAACTACGACAATGTCGCCATTGGTGATGGGCGGTAGGGGCTGGTTGCCTCCATCGTAGTTGATGTAGTGGGCAATGGCCTCGACGGTCGAGTCGCTGATAAAGATGCGCCCGCCAGGTCCGCCGGTGTCCCAATTGTGCGTGAAGATTCCTGAGGCGTTTTCGCCCTCGGCATAGGCGTGAACGAATGAGCCGTTTTTAATGGTGATGTCGCCCTCGTCGGTGAAGATGGCGGTGGGGCTGTCTTCGCGCGCTGGGTACGCATACGCTCGTACGGTCGCCGCATCAATGGTCAGGCCGTCGAAGGCATATATACCGCTACCGAATCCCTGAGCCGTTAGCGTGCTGTTGGATACCGTGAGGGTTTCTTTGGCGACGATGCCGCAATCCTGCTCGGAACTCGTGTCGACGGTGCCGCCACCGGTTATGGTTATATCGCCGTCGGCAAGGATGCCCTCGGCACGCGTGCCCTTGGCGGTGACGGTTCCGCTCGTATCAATCGAAAGGTCATTTTGGGTATATATGCCGCTGACGTCGCCCGTGGCGTTAACGGTGCCTGTTCCGCTGATCGTCATATCGCCCTCGGAATACAGGGCGTTACCTTCGGCGGTTGCCGTCAGGGTGCCCGTTCCGGAGATGTTGAGCTCGGCGCTCTCGTTGGTGACGTCTTCGACAGAAATGCCGTTGCCGTATTCGTTGGCAACCGTATTGTTGCCCTCGTAGTTCACGTTGAGCTTGCCGCCGGCAGCGATGCCTCCGCCGTTATAACCATTGAGCGTCATATCGTCGGCGCCGTCCCAGGCCCACGTGCTGCCGTCACCGGCCGCGGCACCGGCGTTATAGGTGGTGCCGCCGACCTCGACCCACTCAGCTGCAAACGAAACGCTCGGCATGAGCAGCGAGCTCACGGTAAGTGCGCAGGTCAGGCCGCAAACGATACGGCGGGTCACGCGACGCCAGCTGCCACAGGTGAGAACGGTGCGCTGGCGCACGGGGGTCTCGGCGTAATGGAGTCCTGCGGCGCGATCAGTGTGGCGCGTGGGGGTCGTAAACGTGGTCATGGTCGCTCCTATCTCTCGCGTGGCCTTGTGCGGTCACCACTAAGCGTATGGGCGATAGGGCAAAGCTGCTAGTGCCATATGGGCACGAAAATGGCTATTTGCACTGGCGGATATGGGATAGTTTGGCTTGGCGGCCCGTTGGTGTGCATATAGAAGTTTCCTATATCAAACCAATACAAACGTATATTTTACGATAGCCATATGAGCGTTCATACTCTGTCCCAGTAAAGCAATCAATGCAAAGGGAGATATCTATGAGTACTTCGATTCAACCGAACGCGCCGTTTCGCGCCGATATCGTCGGCAGTTTTCTTCGACCGCAGGCCGTAAAGGACGCCCGTGCCGCCTATGCTGCGGGCACACTCGACGCCGCCGGCCTTAAGGCCGTCGAGGATGAGGCCATTCGCGACCTGGTGGACAAGCAAAAGTCCGCTGGCCTGCAGGTCATCACCGATGGCGAGTTCCGCCGCAGTTACTGGCACCTCGACTTTATGTGGGGGCTCAACGGCATTGAACGCCGTACCTCGCGTACGGGCTATATGTTCCACGACGAGGAGACCACGGCCGATACCGCCGTGGTGACCGGCCCCATTAGCGGCGAGAACCATCCGTTCGTCGAGCACTTTAAATTTGTCAAGGCGCTCGAGGGGGAGGGCCAGGTCGCGCGGCAAACCATTCCGGCGCCGATCCAGACGTTCTCCGAAGTCACGCTCGACCGCTGCGATGGCCAGCAGGAGAGCCTGCGCGCTGTCTATAAGACCGACGAAGAGCTCGCCGACGCCATCGCGGCGGCATACCGTACCGTGATTGCCGACCTGTATGCCGCAGGCTGCTGCAACATTCAATTTGATGACTGCACCTGGGGCATCTATTGCGATACCGACTTTGCGGCAAAGACTGGTATGAGCCCGGTCGACCTGCAAAAGGTGTCCGAGCTGGGCGTGGCGCTCAACAACGCCGCCATCGAGGGCAAGCCCGACGACCTGGTCATCAACACGCATGTGTGCCGTGGTAATTACCACTCCACCTATGCCTTCGAGGGCGGCTATGACCCCATCGCGCCGTATCTGTTCGCACACGAGAACGTCGATGCGTTCTACCTTGAGTTCGATACACCGCGCGCCGGTGGCTTTGAGCCGCTGAAGTATGTTGCCCCCGGCAGGAAGGTCGTGTTGGGTCTAGTGACCACCAAGGCCGCTGAGCTTGAGGATGAGGATGCCATCGTTGAGCGTATTCACGAGGCTGCAAAGTATGTTCCGCTCGAGAACCTGTATCTGTCTCCGCAGTGTGGCTTTGCCAGCTGCGAGATTGGCAACAAGCTGACCGAGGACGAGCAGTGGGCGAAGATCGCGCTGGTCAGGCGCATCGCCGAACGCGTTTGGAAATAGCGCTAGCGTTTGCAGGTGGCGGCGCGTGCGAGGCACTGCGTATCGCGTACAATGGTTCGGATCGTATCGTTCGGGCAGGTTATCCAACATGCCCGATCGCCCTTCCATTCGAAAGGACATCCATGTCCCAGTCTTCGACGCCCGCCGTCGCCGATGCCATCTACGATGCGTCATCGCTCGGCCGCCCGCGCATGTTCCTACTCGGTCTGCAGCATCTATTCGCGATGTTTGGCGCCACGGTGTTGGTGCCCGTGCTCACCGGTCTTTCGGTGTCGGCAACGCTTTTGTTTGCCGGCTTGGGCACGCTGCTGTTCCACTTCCTGTCGCGCGGCAAGGTACCGGCCTTCTTGGGCTCGTCGTTTGCCTTTATTGCCGGTTATGCCGCAATCGCGCCCAACGGCGAGGTCGAGCTTTTGCCCTACGCCTGCCTGGGTGTAGCCTGCGCCGGCCTGCTCTATCCGGTGCTGGCGGCCCTGTTCCGCGCGTTTGGCGCCAAGCGCGTCATGCGCTTCTTTCCGCCGGTGGTGACCGGCCCCATCGTCATTTCGATCGGCCTAATCTTGGCAAGCTCTGCCATCGCTAACTGCCAGACCAATTGGCTTGTTGCCGTTGTCGCTGTGGCTGTGATCGTCATCTGCAACATCTGGGGCCGCGGCATGGTCAAGATCGTGCCGATTCTGCTGGGCGTTGTGGTGAGCTATGCCGTTGCGGCTGCGCTGGGCGAGGTCGACTTCTCTGGCGTCGCAGCCGCTCCCTGGGTTGGCTTGCCCATCGTGTGGGACAACACCGTGTTTGCGCTCTTTGGGCCTCAGTTCGATAGCGGCCTTGCCACGACTGCCATCATCACCATCATGCCGCTGGCCTTTGCGACTATGATCGAGCATATTGGTGATATTTCCGCTATCGGCTCGACTTGCGAGCGCAACTACATTGCCGATCCCGGCCTGCATCGCACCCTGCTTGGCGATGGCCTGGCGACCATTCTCGCATCGCTCTTTGGCGCTCCGGCTAACACCACCTATGGCGAGAACACCGGTGTGCTTGCCCTGACGCGTGTGTTTGACCCGCGCGTGATTCGCATTGCCGCGTGTTGCGCCATTGTGCTCTCGTTCTGCCCCAAGTTCGCGGCTGTCATTGCGGCCATGCCGGCGTGTGTGATCGGCGGCGTGTCACTCGTGCTCTATGGCATGATCAGTGCGGTAGGTGTGCGTAACCTCATCGAGAACCAGGTCGATTTCCAGAACAACCGCAACGTGCTGGTGGCCGCTCTGGTGCTGGTGCTTTCACTCGGCATTGCTTACAGCACTGCCGGTGCTATCGTGTTGGAGCTGGGCGGCGTGACCATTTCGCTTTCGGGTCTTGCCGTGGGTTCGCTGGTGGGCATTGTGCTCAATGCCATCCTACCGGGTAACGACTTTGAGTTTGATGTCTCCGAGCTTGAGGAGGCTGCTGAGTAACAACTGCGTCCAGCTGAATCAAAAAATGGCGCCCATGCGTACGCGCGGGCGTCATTTTTAATGCGTCAATATCCAGTGGATGCCACGTGCCATGCGCAGATCGGTTTGGGCAAAGTGATTGCCGGGGTTGAGCTCCAGCGTTGTTGGAATGCCGCGCGCGACGAGCAACGCTTCCATCGCGCGTGTGTCGTCGAGTACATGCCGCATCATGCGGTTGGGTGTCTTGGTCTCCTTTTTGCCGAGTGACAGATAGACGGCCTGCGGGTTGCCGGCAAAAGGGGCCGTGCTGGCGCGATCGACAAAGTCGGGAAACCACAACGACCCCGATGCGCTTGCGGCGCGGCTAAAGGCGTCGGTTTGCCAGAGGGACCAGAGCGCGAAGAGGCCCGCGAGCGAGTAGCCGGCAATGCCGCGCCAGGTGGGCGGCTGAGGAAGCGACGACTCGGCCTCTGGGATTATCCAGTTCAACAGCTCATCGAGAAATCCGGAAGCCTGACCGCCAAAGGGCTCGGCATCGCGCACGGTTCCGTCGCATCCCCAGGGGCTCAGCTCGCGATTCCAGTTGAGGCTGCCAATGCCGACAAGCGTGAAGGGCGGGCAGTTGAGCTCTCGGCAGCGTTCATAAACCTCCGCGCCGTCGCCCATGACCACGGGAAGATAGATGACTGGTGCGCTTTCGGCATGCTGTGCATGAACGGTTATCTGCTTTTGATGCGCTTCCATGACGGGCTTCTCTCGGCGTTGTGATATCGACGGCCCCCATTGTCGCACGCCGGCTCATGCAGGTTGGGCTAGACAAAAGACAATCTCGTGCATACCCTGCGGACGCATATGGAAAACGCCACCGCCGGAGGGGAGCTCGGCGGTGGCGTTGTTAAACGGTGCTGGGACTCGGGGCCTTCGCGGGAGCTGCCATGTGCGCAGAGGCGTCTACGAGCGTTTGCGGCTCGCCATGGTGCCTGCGGCGATAGCGGCTGTTCCCGCAAGGACGGTTGCCACGATGGCCGCACCCGAGGTGTCGCCGGTTGCCGCGAGCACGCCGGTGGCCTTGGCCTTCGTGGTTGCAACCGCAACGGTCTTGGTCGTCTTTGCGCCCTCGGGCTTGGGGTCCTGCTTGGACTCCGCGGGCTTGGTCTCGTCGGGCCTGGGGTCTTCCGGCTTGGCTACCTCGGGAGGTGCGATGACCATGCTCTTGGCGACAGCTTCGTTATAGGGGGAGTCGATCACAGCGTCGCCCGTGCCGATGGCTTGGCCTGCCTCGTAGATGCCGTTACGGAGCTTGCGATAGTCAATGACCTTGCCGCCTTCGGGCGTCTGGATGGCGGCGTTCTCAATCTTGATGGTGCCGATTGTCTTGCCGTCAGCGCTCATGGCACGGGCAAAGATTGCCGCTGTATCTCCTTCGGCCGTTACCTTGCTGCGGATGATCGAGATGACTGCGGGTGTGACGCCCTCGCTGGTCTGGGCGATGATGCCGATGTTCTCGCCTTGGGGCTCGGGGCTCGTCTCACCATCTTGGTTTTCGCTGTAGGGGATGGGGCCGTCGCCGTTCTCGACATAGCGGGCTATGGCCTTGACAACGGAGTCGCTGATGTAGATGTGGCCACCCTCCTCGTTGGGTCGATCGTTTCTGGTGGAGAATGCAGCCGAAACCTCGCCTTCCGCAAACGCGTCCACGGTGGAGCCGTTCTTGACGACGATGTCGTCCTGGTAGGTGAAGAGGGCGATGGCGCCACCGTATCTGCCTTTACCTGCACGGACCGTCACGTTTGCATGATCGAGGGTGATGCCCTTGTGGGCATAGACGCCATATTCAACACCGTTTACGTTGAGGGAGGCGTTTGTGGCTGCGAGGCTGCCCTTGGCCTCGACGGCAGCGTCTTTCTCGGAGCTTGCCTTGACCTGGCTGCCGTCCGAGATGTTGATATTGCCGCCGCTCCAAAGGGCCTCACCATCAGCTGAGCTTGCCTCGACCGTCCCGCCACCCTTGATGGTGAGGTTCTTGTCGGTTCCAATACCCTTGTCCTCGGTAGCCCTGGCGGTGACGGCTCCGCTGTCGTCAATCGTGATATTGCCGTTTGCCCTGATGCCATCCGATGCACCCGTGGCGTTGACGTTGCCCGAACCTTTGATAGCGAGATCACCCCCGGCATTGATGGCATCAAACCCAGTGCTCGTGGCGTTGACGGATCCGGCTCCGTCGATGTTGATATTACCCGTGGAGAGGATAGCGTCCTCAGTAGATGTCACGCTGAGCGTGCTGCCCGCGTCGCCTTGGATATTGAGCTCGGCATTCTCGTTAGTGCCATGAGAAACGTTGATGCTTTCGATCCATTCGGCAGTGACGATGTTGGTTCCCGAGTAATTCACGTTGAGCTTGCCTGCGGCCTGGATCTCGCCGCCGTTATAGTTGTTGAGCTTCAAGTCGTCGGCGCCGTCCCACGACCAGGTACCGGCCTCGTCGCTCGCCGCGGTGTTGTACTTGTTGCCGCCGACCTTGACCCATTCCGCTGCGATCGAGACGCTCGGCATGAGCAGCGAGCTCACCGTGAGCGCGCACACGGCGCCCGCGACGATGCGGCGCGTCACGCGGCGCCAGCTGCCGTGCGCGAGTCCTATGCGACGGCGAACGTCGGGTTCGGCAACATGGGTTCCGGCGGTAGTGTCATTGCGTTTGGGGGTCGTGAACAAGGCTGCCATGGTTGCTCCCGTTCTCATAGGGCCTATACGGCTAGGTTCAGCGTATCTGCTGGATGTTGCCGGCGGTAGTGCCGTTTGGAGGGCAAAATGGCCAAAATGGGGGAGAAATAGGCCGCACGCCGGCGCAGGGACCGACGCTAAAAGAAAAGCGCGGGGCCGCATGGCGACTCCGCGCTTTATTGTTCAGCTTTTGCAGCCTTGCCCTTACGCTACGAAGAAGTAGACGAGGAAGGCAAGGGCCGCGATCCACCCGTCCTGTGCGAAAAAGTGTTTACGAGCGTTTGCGACTCGCCAGGGCGCCTGTGACGATAGCGGCCGTTCCTACAAGGGCGGTCGCTATGATGGCTGCGCTCGAGGCGTCGCCGGTTGCCGCGAGCTTGCCGGTGGTCTTGGCTCCCGTGGCTGCAACTGCAACGGTCTTGGTTGTCTTCGTGCCCTCGGACTTGGAACCCTCGGGCTTGGTCTCGCCTGGCTTCTCCTCGGGTTTGATCTCCTCGGGAGGCACGGTGACCGTGCGCTTGGCGACAGCGGCGTCATAGGGGGAGTCGATCGTGGCGTCGCCCGTGCCGATGGTTTGACCTGCCTCGTAGGAGATGCTGGGGCCGTACTCTTCTTCGTAGCGATAGTTAATGATCTTGCCGCCTGCGGGCGTCTGGATGGGAGCGCCTTCGATCTCGATGGTGCCGATCGCCTTGCCATCCTCGCTTATGGCAAGAGCGAAGATTGCCGCCGTGTCTCCCTCGGCCGTGAGCTTGCTGCGGACGATCGAGATACTCGCGGGCGTGATGCCCTCGTAGGTCTGGGCGAAGATACCGATGTTCAGACCCCTAGGCTCAGGGATGACCTCGCCGCTTTGGTCGTTGCTGTAGTGATCGGGGCCATCGCCACCGGTCTCGACATAGCGGGCTATAGCCTTAACAACGGAGTCGCTGATGTAGATGTGGCCGCCAGCGACGTTTGGCTGGTGGTTTCTGGTAGAGATTGCAACCGAGAATTTGCCTTCTGCGAACGCGTCCACGATGGAACCATTCTTGATGACGATGTCGTCCCCGTCAGTGATGAGGGCGATGGCCTGGCCGCCGCTCGCGCTTGTGCGGACCGTCACGGTCGCGTGATCGAGCGTAACGCCCTTGTAGGCATAGACACCATATTCAACACCGCTTGCGTCAAGGGAGGCGTTCGTGACCGCGAGACTACCCTCAGCGTCGACGGCAAGATCTCCCTGGGAGCTTGCCTCGACCTGGCTGCCGCCCGAGATGTCGATGTTGCCGTCAGCCCAAATCGCCGCTTCTTCTATCGAGCTTGCTTCTACCTTGCCACCGCCTTTGATGATCAGGTCACTGCCCGCGGCGATGCCGTAACCTTCGCTTCCTTTAGCGATCACTGTGCCAGAGGAATCGATGGTGGTCTTGCCCTTGGATTGGATGCCTTCGGTACCGCCCGTTGCATTCACGGTGCCCGAGCCCGTGATAGAGAGATCGCCCTTTGCCTCAATTCCGTCGGAAGTAGTGCTTGTGGTGTTCACAGTGCCTGGGCCAGAAATGGAGAGGTCGCCTGTGGATTTAATTGCATCGGCCTCAGCTGTCACATTGAGCTCATCCGTGCTATTCGAGCTCGTTATGTTCAACTCTGCTTTCTGGCTAGTGCCATCCTGCGCCTTGATGGCGGCTCCGGTGTAATCGGGCTCGGTTTTCACGGTGTTCTTGCCCTCGTAGGCAATGTTGAGCTTGCCCGCAGCCTGGATCGCACCGCCGTCATAGCCGTTGAGCTTCATATCGTCGGCGCCGTCCCAGCTCCAGGTGCCGGCGGCGTCTCCCGTGGGCCCCGCGGCCGCTTCGTGGCGGACGCCGCCAACGTCCACCCACTCCGCCGCGAGCGAGACGCTCGGCATGAGCAGCGAACTTACCGTGAGCGCGCAGGCCAGGCCGCAGACGATGCGGCGCGTCACGCGGCGCCAGCTGCCGTGCGCGAGCAGCGTGCGACGGTGCACGTCGGGCTCGACAAAATGGGCTCCAGAGGTTTTGTCATTGCGCTTGGGGGTCGTGAACAAGGCGGCCATGGTTACTCCCATCCTCATAGGGCCTATGCGGTTATATCCAGCATATCTGCAGGATGTAGCCGTCGGTAGTGCCGTTTGGAGAGCAAAACGTCCAAAACTTGCGAAGCAATACATCGCGCGTCCGTGTGGTGCCTGGCTTTAAAAGCAAAGCGCGGAGCCGCTCGATGCGACTCCGCGCTTTGCTGTTTGGTATTGCGAATCTTGCGCCTACGCTACGAAGAAGTAGACGAGGAAGGCAAGGGCTGCGATCCACATGAGCGGCTTGATCTTGGAGGCCTCGCCCTTAAAGAGCGCGACGATCACGTAGGCGATAAAGCCCAGGCCAATGCCGGAGGAGATGGAGTAGGTGAAGGGCACGCCGGCGACAATCATGAACGCCGGGAAGCCCTGCGACACGTCGGACCAGTCGATCTCGGAGGCCTCGCTCATCATGAGGTAGCCGACGTAGACCAGAGCACCGCAGGTGGCGGCACTGGAAACGATGGTGACGATGGGGGAGAAGAACGCGGCGAGAATGAACAGCACGCCGGTGGTGACGGAGGTGAGGCCCGTGCGACCACCGTCGGCAGCGCCAGAGGTGGACTCGACGAAGGTAGTGATGGAGGAGACGCCCATAAAGCCACCGGCAGCAGCGGCCACGGAGTCGACGACCAGGATGGGACGGATGTCCTCGACATTGCCGTCCTCGGTCAAGAACTCGCCCTGCTTGGCGACGGCCATCGCGGTGCCCATGGTGTCGAAGAAGTCGCTCATGAGCAGCGAGAAGGCAACGACGAGCAGCATCGGGTCGGTCAGGACCTTCACGATGGCAAGGTTGCCGTCGGCAGTGCTGGCAAACGGGGCGCCGAAGGTCGAGAAGTCGAGCGGTGCGATGAGGCCCTCGGGCGCATGGGTGACGCCCAGCGGGATTCCGGCGATAACGGCGACGATGATGCCGATGAGCAGCGAGCCCGGCACGTTGCGGGAAGCCAGGGCAACCGTCACGACGATGGAGATGATGCCGACGATAAAGGTGGGGGAGGCGATGTCGCCCAGGCCGACGAGCGTACCGGCGCCAGCGGTGATGATGCCGGCGTCGCACAGGCCGATCATGGCGATAAACAGGCCCAGACCCACCGAGATGGCGTGGCGCAGGACCACGGGGATGGCGTCCATGATGGCCTCGCGCAGGCCGCACAGGACGAGCAGCAAGATGACGATACCCTCGAGGAAGATAACGCTCATGGCCACGTGCCAGTCGCCGCCGCACATGGTGGTGGCGATGCCCGCGATCATGGCGTTGATGCCCAGACCCGACGCGCAGGCGAGCGGGCGGTTGGCGAAGATGCCCATGCAGATGGTCATGATGCCGGCGCCCAGGCAGGTGGCGCAGGCGAGCGCTCCCGCATCGATGCCAGCGCCCGAGAGCACTGCGGGGTTGACGGCGATGATGTAGGCCATCGCCAGGAATGTTGTCAGTCCAGCGCGAAGTTCGGTCCCGATTGTGGACTTGCGCTCACTGACGTGAAAAAGTTCGTCCATGCATACCCTTTCCTTGTTCGGCCCCGAGTTTAGGCCGATTGACACGAACTCACTTACTATATCGTCTTTACAACCTTGCTGTTCCTCGCATGTTGATGTTCGGCGCTTTGTAACAGACGGACGGTATTTATCGCATGAAAATGTGTGGGTACCGTATACTTAAGCGGTTACAACGACCCCTATGGAGGAACGTATGATTAAAGAGCTTTGCCACGATGAGGCTATCCTGTCCCAGCGTTGCGAGGTTGCGACCGTCGAGGACGAGTCGGTTGCTCAGGACCTGATCGATACCATCAAGTCGCTCGACGATGCCGGCTGCCTTGCCGCTAACCAGATTGGCGTTACCAAGAAGGTCTGCGTCTACCTGGACGACGCCGGCGAGCCCCACGTGCTCTACAACCCCCGTCTGGTGTTTGGCCTGGGCGCCAGCAAGATGGAGGAGAGCTGCCTGACGCACGAGGAGGTCACCAAGTCCACGCGCTATATCAAGTGCAAGGTTGCCTTTGACCAGATCGTCGACGGCAAGATGCGCGAGCGCAAGCAGGACTTTGTGGGCTTCGAGGCGCAGATGATCCAGCATATGATCGATCACTGTCTTGGCAAGCTTGTCTAGGGCGACCACAGCACCGCACTTCGTCGTTTTTGGTCCGGGCGTGACATTGTTGTCATGTCCGGGCTTTTGTGTTTAGCGCCTTTTTGTTTGGTGACAATGAACTTAGCAAGAACGTAAAGCTAGGAGGCGCTATGTGTACGAGCATTCGATTTACCGATAATTCCGGCAACATGTATCTGGGCCGCAACCTCGACTGGAGCTTTGACTACGGCCAACAGGTTCGCGTGATGCCGCGCGGGTTTCACATTCCGTATTCGTTTATCGACGACACGACAGCGGCACACGCGGTGATCGGTATGTGCATCGATTACAAGAACTACCCTATGTTCTTCGACTGCGGCAACGATGCGGGCCTCGCCGTGGCGGGTCTCAATTTCCCGGGTTATGCCGAGTATGCCGAGGACCCTGTCGACGGCAAGACCAATATCGCGGCCTATGAGTTTCCCCTGTGGGTGGCAGCGACGTTCTCGACGGTCGATGAGGTCGAGGCCGCGCTGCGCGACACGGTGATTGTCGCCAAATCTGCCGGAGAGGGGCTGGGCGTGTCGCTGCTCCATTGGATTATCGGCGACAGCCAGCGTAGCATCGTGGTCGAGATGATGGCTGACGGCCTGCATGTATACGACGATCCGGTCGACACCCTTGCCAATCAGCCCACCTTCCCGTGGCATATGGAAAACCTACGCACTTATATCACCGCCACAAGCGATTTTCCGCAGACGGCGACGTGGCGTGGCGCCGAGCTTAAGCCCTATGGAGCCGGTGCCGGCATGCGCGGCATTCCCGGCGACTGCTATTCGCCGAGCCGTTTTGTAAAGGCAGCGTACCTCAACGCCAATTACCCGCAAAAAGACAGCGAGACCGAAAACGTCGTCCGCATGTTCCGTTCACTCGAGGGCGTGGTGATGATTGAGGGGGCGTCCAGGATGGGCGATGGCAAGTTCGAGAAGACTATCTATACCGGATGCTTTAGCGCGCGCACAGGCAATTATTACTACGCGATGTATGAGGATCCGTCGATTCGCTACGTGAGCCTGATGGATGCCGAGGGCGCGAGCCCCGATAGGCTTGTGGTTCCCGAGCCGCGTCGTTCGTAGCCGAGGACTTTACTGAAATGCAAAGCGCCCCTGCATCTCCTGTGAGGTGCAGGGGCGCTGTCGTTGATGCGCGACGTCGCTAGAAGTTGGCGTCGTTGAGCTGGGCGCTCTCGAGGCCGTCGAGCAGTTGCTGTTCGGGCGTATCGGCGACGCTCTCGAGCAATTCGGTGGGATCGACGTTCATGTCCCTACCGGCCTCGTTGCCGTTGACCAGGTCGTCCGAGAAGATATCGACTTCCATTTCCTCGGCTTCTTCGATCTGGACCTCGAGCGGCACATGGGTGCGTACGAGTTTGACCGCCGGACGCATGCGGGCAAAGAGAGGCACGTACTCGATGATGATCGCCGAGTTCTCAAGACCGTACCAGCGTGCCGGGCTTCCGCAGGCGCGGCGGACGGCGTACTTGATGGCCATCACGCGGTGGTCGTTGCGGTTGATGTCCGTTTCGGGGGCAAGCATCTTGCGCAGCATGCAAAAACGGAAGTCGCCCACGTTGCCGCGTGTCTCGTAGATGGAGTAGGTGTGATGCTGCGGTGGCAGCTCACCCGATGTCATCAAGTCGCCAACGATCTGACGCAGATAGGCGTTGATGCGCTGGTTGACTTTAAAGCCCAGGTCCAGGCGCACGCGGAACAAAAAGTCCGTGCCAAAGGTCTCGACGGAATACTCGTGCGTATAGGGCTCGTCGGTAACGTGCACGTTGATGAACCAATATGCCTTGGCGCGCTTGGGGTGCTTGTCCAGGATGGAATAGAGCACGTCGCGGTCGAGCGTGAGCGGGTCGGGGCTGTTGGTGAGGAACACCAGATTGTCGGCGAGCACGGGGTAGGTCTCGTCGTTGCGCAGGCGGTTGAGCTGATCGATGTACTTGGAGACGGGCAGCAGGATCGTCTGCGTGCGCTCGATGGCGGTGCCGCGGCGCCACACGTACATAAGGCCAAACAGCAGCGAGGCCAGGAAGATCATCACATAGCCGCCGTCAAAGAACATGGTGAGGCACGAGGCAAAGAAGCAGAGCTCGATGGCGCCAAAAAGCAGGGCAAAGACGCAGGCGCCCAGCTTGTGCTTGAGGATGCCGGCGATATAGCTCGTCAAAAGCGTCGTGGTCATGAGCATAGTCACGGTGATGGCGAGGCCGTAGGCGCTCTCCATGCGCTCGGAGTTTTGGAACAGCAGCACGATGAAGATACAGCCGACCCACATGATGTTGTTGACGAGCGGAATATAGAGTTGACCCTTGGTGTCGCTGGGGTAGTGGATGCGCAGATGCGGCATAAGGTTGAGACGCGTGGCCTCGGATACCAGCGAGAACGAGCCGGTGATAAGCGCCTGCGAGGCGATGATGGCCGCTACGGCCGATAGCACGATGGCAAAGGGGCGCAGGGGCTCGGGAAGCATCATGTAGAACGGGTTGACGATGTCCATCGCGAGCATCTGGGGATTGGAGTTGTTGGCGAGCAGCCAAGCGCCCTGACCCAGATAGTTAAGGATGAGGGCCGCCTTTACGAACGGCCAGGATGCGTAAATGTTAGCCTTGCCCACGTGACCCATGTCCGAATAGAGCGCCTCGGCGCCGGTCGTCGACAGGAAGACGAAGCCGAGCACCATGATGCCCGAGTGGTTGATGGGCGAGAACAGGAACATGATGCCGCGGATGGGGTTGAGTGCGCGCAAGATGGACAGGTTGCCGAGCATGTTGAACAGGCCGGCGCCCGCCAGGAACAGGAACCATAGCGTCATGAGCGGGCCGAAAAGCTTGCCGATTGACGAGGTGCCGGCGCGCTGCATGGCAAATAGGCCGCAGATAATGATGATGGTAATAATGATGACGTTGGTCTGGCCGTCGCCCAATAGCGCGTGGCCCCACTCGATGGTGCGCAGACCCTCGATGGCTGTGGTGACCGTGACGGCGGGGGTGAGGATGCCGTCGGCAAGCAGCGCCGCACCGCCGATCATGGCGGGAAGGATCAGCCACGGCGCCACTTTGCGCACGAGACTGAACAGGGCGAAGATACCGCCCTCGTTGTGGTTGTCGGCCCTCATGGCGATTAGCACGTACTTGACCGTGGTTACGAGCGTCATGGTCCAGATGACGAGCGAAAGCGCGCCCAGGATCATGTCCTCGCTGACGGTACCGATGCCGCCGTTGTTGGCGACGATTGATTTCATGGTGTACATGGGGCTCGTGCCGATGTCACCATAGACGACGCCGAGCGTAACGAGCAGCATGCCAGCGGAGAGGGGAATGGCTCCATGCCCGCCTTGACCACGCTGGTCTTGGGGGCTTGCCTCCAGTTTGTTGTGTGCCACGTGGACTCCCTTAGACATCCGGTTATCTGTCTAGGACAGATAACCTTTATGCCGTCTTTATACATACAAGAGCAGTTTGGCACATCAGGTTATTTTAGACAATAATCCCCAGCTGGGGATTATTTATGTACGCAGGTAGCATTTCAAAGCAGGGGCTTTTAAGCGCGTGCTGTCTGGGCTATGCCAGCCTTGGCGTCTGCACGTTTGCCAGCGAGTTCGCAAAAGAGCGCGCCGCCGATGATGAGTGTAGCGCCCATCAGGCGGACCGGTGTTATGGCTTCGCCCAAAAGGACGGTCGAGAACACGACCGCCGAAAGCGGCTCAAGGTAGCCGACGACGGCGACGGTCTGGACGGGCAGCTTGGCGACGGCGCTAAAGTAGAGCAGACAACCGAGTCCGGTGTTGACAATGCCGAGCATGGCAACGGCGCGCCAATCGATGCCGGCGGCAATGCTGGGGGAGAGGAACGAGGGGGCGCCTTGGGTGACGAGCGTGAGGACCAGCGCGGTCACAAAGGCGGCGCTCACCTGGAGCGCGGAGTTCTCGAGACCCTCGATGTGCGGCGCACCCTTGCTGGCGATGACCATCAGCGCATAGCAAAATGCCGAGGCGATGCCGCAGACGATGCCCGCAATGGGCATGTTGCCGCCTAAACCTTGCGCTGCAATGAGAAAAGCGCCGCAGGCGACGGCGATAAACCCGGCGATTTTGCCACCGGTCAGCTTTTCGCCAAAGATGAGCGGGGAGAGCGCCATGACAATGATAGGGCCGCAGTAGTACAGCAGCGAGGATATGCCGACGCCGATCGTCTGGTAGGCGCGGAACAGAAAAATCCAGCTGGCGCCCAGCGCGGCTCCCGAAAGGAGGAGGGCCGCGGCTTCGCGGGGGCGAGATGGCGCCTGCAACTTATGGCGTTGGGTGATGGCGAGGACGGTGACAAGCGAAAGTGCGCCCAAAAACGTGCGTAGTAGCACGATATCGGAGCTCGGCAGCGCGATAGCAGCGGCGATGATGCCGTTGGAGCCAAACAATAGCAATGCTGCTAAGTACGTAAACAGTCCGTTGTTCATGCGCTGACATCCCCTCCATATCCGAGCATGTTCACTATGGGTGAACTGGCTTTAGAAGAAAAGCGAATATAATGCATGAATAACATGACAAAAACTCATGCAAAGGTGGGGACGTGCCGTGGAAACGAATATCCAAAAGATGCAAGTGCTGCTCGAGACGGTGCGTGCCGGCAGCTTTACGCGTGCTGCAGAGCGGTTGAGCTATTCGCAGTCGGGCGTAAGCCGCATGGTGGGCGACCTTGAGGCAGACTGGGGTTTTAAGGTGCTTGATCGCAGCCGCGAGGGCGTGGTGCTTTCTGCCGACGGGCGGCAGGTCATGCCGGCGGTCGAGGCGTTATGCGAAGAGTTTGGCCGCCTGCAGCGACGCGTGGACGAGATGCGAGGGCTCATGCGTGGCAAGATCTGTATCGGTACGTTTTCGAGTGTGGCGACCCATGTACTGCCGCCGGTGATCGCGCGGTTTCGCGCCGATCACCCGGACGTCGATTACGAGTTGCTGATGGGTGATTACTCCGAGATTGAGCAATGGGTGGCGGAAGGCCGCTGCGACCTGGGCTTTATCCCGCGTGAGCCACGCGGCGCCGGCATGGTGTCGCGGCCGTTGGTGCAAGACGAGCTGATGGCCGTGGTGCCAGCGGACTCCTCGCTTGCCACCGCGGAGGTCGTTTCCCTTGCCGATTTGGCCAACGAGCAGTTTATTCTGCTGGAACGCGGTAACGACGACGAGATTACGCCGCTGTTTCGCCGCGCGGGCCTGGCGGTGCGCTCTAAGCTGTCGACCTGGGATGACTATGCGATTATGGCTATGGTCGAGGACGGCCTGGGCGTGAGCATTCTTCCGGCGCTCATCTTGCGGCGCTGTCAGTTCGATGTCGCCGTGCGCCCGCTCGAGGGACGTCCTCATCGGCAGATCAACGCGATATATCGCACCGCTGACGTTTCGCTTGCGGCGGCTCGTTTCCTTGAATACCTCTAAACGTGTACACGTCATTGTTCGCTTTGGGCAAATCTCGGAGTCTGGTACATTTTCTTATGAAATTGAACTTTCGAATGAGGTGCCGCGTTATACTGCTGCCTAAATTGAACCTTGGTTCAATTCGTGTTCTATAAATTGAACTTTGCCAGCAAGGAGGTTCTAGTGGCCCAAGAGACGTTTAGCGATCGCCTGCGACAGACTATGTCCGATCGCGACGTTCGCCAGTCGGACGTGATCCGCGCATCGGAGATGCTCGGCAAAAAACTCGGCAAGAGTCAGATGAGCCAATATGTGAGCGGCAAGACGATCCCGCGGCGCGATGTGGCCGAGCTGCTCGCTCGCATTTTGGAGGTCGATGTTACCTGGCTGCTTGCCGGTAGCGCCGATCAAGGCGAGGCATCATCGCCCCGTAACGTTTCCAAGTTCGAACCCCACCCCTCAGCTCAAATTCCAAGGAGCACCACCATGCGTACTTTTTCTAAATCCACCAAGCTCGATAACGTCCTGTATGACGTGCGCGGTCCCGTCGTCGACGAGGCTGCCCGTATGGAGGACGAGGGCGAGCGTATTCTCAAGCTCAACATCGGCAACCCCGCGCCCTTTGGTTTTCGCACGCCCGATGAGGTCATTAAGGATATGCGCCAGCAGCTGCCCGACTGCGAAGGCTATTCCAACTCGCGCGGCCTGTTCTCTGCGCGCAAGGCGATTATGCAGTACTCCCAGATCAAGGGCCTGCCCAATGTTCAGATGGAGCACATCTACACGGGCAACGGCGTGTCCGAGCTCATTCAGCTTTCGATGAACGCGCTGCTCGACAATGGCGACGAGATTCTGATCCCCAGCCCCGACTATCCGCTCTGGACGGCGTGCGCAACCCTTGCCGGCGGCCATCCTGTGCACTATCTGTGCGACGAGCAGGCCGATTGGTATCCCGACCTGGAGGATATGGAGTCCAAGATCACGAGCGCGACCAAGGCCCTCGTCATCATCAACCCCAACAACCCCACGGGCTCGGTCTACCCGCGCGAGGTGCTCGAGGGCATCGTCGAGGTTGCGCGCAGGCACCAGCTCATGATCTTTGCCGATGAGATCTACGACCGTCTGTGCATGGACGGCTACGAGCACGTCTCGATTGCCTCGCTCGCTCCCGATCTGCCCTGCGTCACCTTTAGCGGCCTTTCCAAGTCGCATATGATCGCGGGCTATCGCATTGGCTGGATGGTGCTTTCGGGCAACCAGCGCTGCATGAGCGACTTCATCATGGGCATCAACATGCTCTCCAACATGCGCCTGTGCTCCAACGTGCCGGCTCAGTCGATCGTCCAGACGGCGCTCGGCGGCCATCAGTCGGTTAACGACTACATCCGTCCCGGCGGCCGTGTCTACGAGCAGCGCAACTTTGTGTATGAGGCGCTCAACAAGATTGACGGCATCTCGGTGGTCAAGCCGCGCGCGGCGTTCTACATCTTCCCCAAGATGGATGTTAAGAAGTTCAACATCACCGATGACGAGCAGTTCGCTCTCGACCTGCTGCACGAGAAGAAGATCCTGATCACGCGCGGCGGCGGCTTTAACTGGGCCGAGCCCGACCACTTCCGCATCGTGTACCTGCCGCGCATGGAAGTGCTCAAAGAGTCCCTCGAAGACCTCGCCGACTTCTTCGATCATTACCGCCAGAGCTAGTGGGATAGAAGTTCCGCACTATGAAAAGCTCCCTGCAGTTGTTTTGCTG
>UQWK01000002.1 GCA_900544725.1 uncultured Collinsella sp. | reverse complement strand
CCGACATCAACATCATCGACACCGCCGAGTTCGCCATCCCCGGCCTTGACGACGAGTTCCGCGTCATTGTGTCTCCGTGGATCCTGTCCTCGCTGGTCACCGATCGACTCGCCGCTTACTACGAGACGGTCACCAAGCACAACCTCAACTACCGTCGCTACTATCACCAGTTCGACTACTAATAGTTGACCACTCATGTAAGAAGCACCCTGCCCGGGCGCATGCGTCCGGGCGTTTTTATGCCGAAATTCGCTAGGAAGGGGAATCGAATGAGGCAGTTCATCGTGGCATCCCATGCTCATTTCGCGTCTGGAATCGTCGAGAGCATCGGCCTGCTTTCCGGCGAGCGCGAAAACGTCCATGCGCTCTCTATGTATGTCGACGGGAACGAGGACCTGGCCAAGGAAGCCACAGCGATTCTGGACGGCTTTGCCGCGGACGATGAGGTCGTCGTTTGCACCGATCTCTTTGGCGGCAGCGTCAACAACGAGTTCACCAAGGTTGTCCAGACGCGTCCCAACACGCATCTGGTGACCAATATGAATCTGCCGCTTCTGATCCAGCTGCTGTTCGTGTCCGATTCCACCCCGATCGACGAGGCCATTCGTCAGATCGTCGAGGCGGACGACACCAAGGTCAAGTACGTCAACGACCTGCTGGGCCAGGCCGAGCTCGATGAGTTTTAATCGTTAGGAGCACATCATGATTCAGATGATTCGCGTAGACTATCGACTGCTTCACGGCCAGGTTGCCGTAAGCTGGACCTCGGCTTTGGGTGCCGACTGCATCCTGCTGGTGAGCGACACGGTCCTCAACGACAAGCTGCGCCTGCAGGCCCTGTCCCTTGCAAAGCCCGAAGGGTGCAAGGTCGTCGTCAAAAACACCGAGGATGCCGTCAAGGCGCTCCAGAGCGGCGTGACTGACAAGTACAAGCTCTTCGTGGTTTGCGAGACGATTCAGCAGGCCGGCGCCGTCGCAAAGGCGATGGGCGTTAAGAAGATCAACCTGGGTAACGTCGCCTTTAGCGAGGACGCCCGCCAAGTCTCGACGAGCGTGTTCCTTACGCCCGAGAACGAGGCATACGTGAAGGAGCTGCTCGGCGAGGGCTATGAGTTGTTCATTCAGATGATTCCGGCGGATGCGAAGACTGACGCCGCAAAGGTCATCGGTTAGGGGCTGTCATGGTTATCAAGACAATCCTGATTTTCCTTATTGCCCTTTTGGGCTATTCCGAGTGGCTGACGGGCACGAGCTACCTCCAGCGCCCGATCGTGCTCGGACCTCTGGTCGGCCTTGTTATGGGCGATGTGGTGACCGGCACAATTATGGGCGCCACGATGGAGCTTGCCATGGTCGGTGCCATCTCGGTCGGCGCCTACAACCCGCCCGATACGATTTCCGGAACCATCCTGGGTGTATCCCTTGCCATGCAGGCCGGCGCGGACGCTTCGGCGGCGCTGACCCTGGGTATCCCTATCGCCACGATCGTTCTGGCGCTCGATACGGCTCTGGGCCAGCCGGTCATGCTGCTGCTGGTGCACCGTATCGACAAGAACGTCGAGGATGGAGACACCAAGGCCATCACGCGCAACATGCTCATCGCCGGTTACGCGCAGAGCTGGTGCGGTCTGCTGATCATTCCCACTGCCTTCTTCTTTGGCGCCGATGCCGTGGCCAGTTTGCTCAACATCATTCCCGATTTCGTTCAGACCGGTATGGATGTCGCCGCCGCCTTCTTGCCTGCACTCGGCTTTGCGATGCTGGCTCAGATGATTATGAACAAGACCGTGGCGCCGTTCTTCTTTGCAGGCTTCTTCCTCGTTGCCTACTTTGGCATTAGCACGACGGGCGTGGCGATCTTCGCCGCGATTATCGTCGTCGCAATGACGGTTTTGGGCGAGAAGAAAAAGACGGAGCAGCCCGCAGTGGCGACCGAGGATCCTGCGATTGGGAGTGGGTTCGATGAGTTTTAAGTTTGAGTCTTCCTACGACGGGCTGATTACCCGCGAAGATCTTAAGAAGCTGTTCTGGCGCTCGATTCCCTATGAGCACTCCTGGAACTACGAGCGCATGGGCCATATCGGCTTTATGTGGGCCCTCATGCCGATCCTGCGCAAGCTCTACCCGCAAGATGCGGACTTTAAGGCCGCGCTCAAGCGCCACATGGAGCTCTATAACGTCACGCCGTATATCTCGACGCTCCCCATGTCCATTGCCGCCGCAATGGAGGAAGTCAACGCTACCGAGGACAACTTCGACACGAGCGCGATCTCTAACGTCAAGCTCGCTTTGATGGGCCCGCTTTCCGGCGTGGGCGACGCCTTCTACTGGGGCACGCTGCGCATTTTGGCTACGGGTGTCGGCACCTCGCTGGCGCTGCAGGGTTCCATTCTCGGTCCGATTTTGTTCCTGCTGGTGTTCAACGTTCCCCACTACATCATTCGCTACGTGCTGACGTTTGTGGGATACCGCTTTGGCTCGGACATGATCAGCAAGGTCCAGGAGTCGGGCATCATGGACACGATCGTTAAGATGGCCTCCATCATGGGCGCCATGGTGATCGGCGCCATGACCATGGAGATGGTCACGGTGGACATTCCGCTCATGGTTGGCGCGGGCGATGGTGCTCAGACGCTGGCAGAGCTGCTCAACGGGATCTTCCCGGGCTTTGTCACGATGGGGCTGTTTGGAATCGTCTATCTCATGCTCAAGAAGAAGATGAATCCGCTGCTCATCATGCTTGTGATTTTGCTCGCGAGCATCGCCGGTGCGTTCTTTGGAGTGCTTGGTGTTCAGTAGGGCATCCGTCATAATCAAAACAATGTAAGAGGGGGCGTCGCGCACACTGTGCTGCGGCGCCCTTTTGCCGAAAGGTGGACAAGATGGAGTATCCACAGCTTGCCGTTATGAATATCAGCCATCGTTACTTTGACCTGGAGGAGTTCTTTTCGTCGGCCGCGGCTTCGGGCTATACGTGCTGCGAGCTTTGGACCGGGGCGATGCATCTGTATGTGGATTGCCATGGCTATGATTCGCTCGAGCAGGTGAGGGAGCTCTCGCAGCGGTATGGGGTTCGGATTGTGGGGCTTTGTCCCGAACAGAACAACCCCAAGCCGTGGAATATCGCGGCGCGCGGTAATGAGGCGCGTGCCCGCACGCTCGCGTACTTTAAGAACGTTGTGGATATCGCGGCAGAACTTGGAGCCGAACAGGTCATGGTCTCGAGCGGCTGGGCATTTTTGAACGAGCCGATCGAGGACGCGTGGGGTCGCAGCGCCTCGATGCTGCGTGCGATTGCCGAGCATGCGGGCCCGCGCGGCATTCGTCTAGTGCTCGAGGCCCTGCAGCCGGTTGAGTCGATGATCGTGAACTCGGCGGCGAATACAAAGCGCATGATTGACGCAGTTGATCATCCGGCACTTAAGGCGTGTCTGGATATGGGCGCCATGGCAGTGGCGGGGGATACCATCGACGATTATTTCGATCTGCTTGGCGATGATGTCGCCCACGTGCATTTTGTCGATGTTGCGGCAGATGGCACGACGCATCTCGCCTGGGGTGACGGCGACCGCGATATGCGCGCCGACCTGGATAGGCTGGTGGCACGTGGCTATCGCGGAGTTGTTTCGGCCGAGACCTACGACTGGCGCTATTTCGCCGATCCCGCCGCAGCCGATGCCCAGGTGATGGCAGTGTACCGGCGCGCGATTGGCGCCTAGGTGGGCGTCGAGCTGCCGTTCGGCAGACTTTAGCTTGGCGCTCTTTGGGAAACGGGATGCGCTTTCCGGTTGAGGCTTCTGGCGGAAAGCGTGTCCCGGAATTGCGATTCAGAACGGGACGCAGTTTCCCGTTGGGGTCTCTACGGGAAAGCGTGTCCCATTCTGGAGACTCGTTCCGGGATGCATTTTCCCGATGGGGCGGGTTTCGGAAAGTGTGTCCCATTCTGAGCGTCTATTCTGGGACGCCGTTTCCGGTTGAGGCCTCAAGTGGAAAGTGCGTCCCAGTTTTTGGCTGGAAGGTGGGACGCGCTTTCCGTATGTTTCCAAATGAATACGCTGTGAGCCTAGGGAGACGATTTCCCCCGCAAGCACTCTAGTATGCTAAAGTACCCAGAAGACCGGCGGAGCTATGCCGGTCTTCTGTTCTATATGAAGCGCAACATGAGGAGGCTCACCAGATGACGGCCACACCGTGGGGATTCCGGGACATATTGCCCGAGGAGGCTCAGGCGCGCGAGGAGATTGCGCTGACGGTGAAGGGCTGCTTCAGGGAGCATCATTACCTTCCGGTCGAGACGCCGCTGCTCGAGGACAAGGGTTCGCTCGAGGAAGGCGGCCGCATTGCGGACACCCCGTTCAAGCTCTTTGATGACGACGGCCGACTGCTGGTGGTCCGTCCCGACAACACGTTGCCGATCGTGCGCTTGGTTTCGACCCGCATGCGCGCGGCCGACCTGCCCCTGCGCCTTCGCTACGAGGCGCCGGTGGTTCGTGAGTGCCAGCGCAATGACGGTGGCTCGCGCCAGTTTACACAGCTGGGCTTTGAGCTTATCGGTGCGGGCGATACCGCGGGCGATGTCGAGATTGTCTCGCTCGTGGCCGAGGCGGTGCGCAAGCTGGCACTGCCCGATGCACGCATCATCGCAGGTAGCGTACGCCCGTTTAAGGAGCTGCTCGCGGTATGCGAGGATCGTGAGCTGGCCGCCGAGGCCCTGCGCTGCGTGCATGCCAACGACTTTGTGGGCCTCGATGCCCGCGTGGCAGCAAGTGCCGAGTCCGATGCCGTCAAGGCCGCCATCAGCGAGCTGCCGCGTTTGCACGGCGGCGCCGAGGTGCTCGACCGCGTCGATGCGCTTCTGGCGGCGGCGGGCATTGTCGCGCCGCTGACGCGCGAGCTGCGTGCCCTGGTCGAGGGCCTGGCTCCCGAGGACGCCCGGGTGCTGTCGTTCGACTTCTCCATCATGAACTCTTTCGATTACTACACGGGCCTGGTCTTTAAGGCCTATGCCGGCGGCCTGCCCGATCCGGTGGGTTCGGGCGGACGCTACGACTCCATCTTTACCGGCGCGTTCGGCGACGGCATCGAGGTGCCGGCGGCGGGCTTCGCCTTTTCGCTCGAGCGTCTGGAGGCCGCGCGCACCTCGGCCGAGGACGCCGCTTCCGACGGCGATCATGCGGTGGACCGTGGTGCCGAGGGCCCGCTGCGCATCGCCGTGCCCAAGGGCTCGCTTAAGGCTGACACGCTCGACGTGCTCGAGGCCGCGGGCCTGGACGTCTCTGAGCTGCGCGACCCCGGCCGTCACCTGATCGTGCGCGGTCACGACACACGTGCCGGCGAGGGCACGGTCGGAGATATCGAGTTTGTCATCGTGCGTCCCAGCGACGCACCCGCCTTTGTGGGCTGCGGCGGTGCCGATTGCGGTATCTGCGGTTGGGACTCGCTCATCGAGGCCGACCTCAACCTGCTGCAGCTGGTCGACCTGGGCTACGGCCTGTGCACGTTTATCGAGGCAGAGCCCGCGTGGCGCGCTGGCCAGGCCGAGCGCAACTACGCCCGCCGCGGGTCGCTTCGTGTGGCCACCAAGTACCCGCGCATCGCGAGCGCCTGGTATGCCGAGCGCGGCGTGAATGCCGATATCGTTTCGCTGCACGGCAATATCGAGCTGGGACCCATCGTCGGCATGACCGATCGCATCGTGGACATCACCGCCACGGGCGCCACCCTGCGCGACAACGATTTGGTCATCACCGGCCGCATCATGGACTGCACGGCGCGCTTCTTTGTCAATCCGGGTGCCGCGCGCCTGGATCCGCGCGTTCGCAACTTGGCCGATCGCTTGGCAGCCGCTGTTAAGGACAAGCATTTTGAGCCCGTCGCGGGCTCGGCACAATAGCGCGAGCACGCACGGGCACCCCAGCCTCCGGGCTGCGGGCCGATTGGCGCCGCCGCCCGGTCTTTCGTTTTTCGAACACAACCTCGACCGATAGGGGATACCGATATGAAGACCATCAAGCTTGCTCCCGGTGAGCGCCTCGTTACCAACCAACTCAACCGCAAGGGCGTGCTGCCGCAAAACATCGTCGACGCCGCCCGCGATATCGTGGCCAACGTGCGCGCCAACGGCGATGCCGCGGTGCGCGATTATTGCCAGCGTTTTGATGGCGTTGAGCTGCAGAGCTTCCGCTTGCCGCAAGAGCAGATCGATGCCGCGCTCGAGGGCCTGGACCTGGCTTTTGTCGCCGCGCTCGAGAAGGCCGCACGTCAGATTCGCGAGTTCCACCAGCGCGAAGTCGAGCAGAGCTGGTTTACCACGCGTGCGGACGGCACGATGCTCGGCGTTAAGGTGACCCCGCTCGCTGCGGCCGGCATCTATGTGCCGGGCGGTCGTGCGCAGTATCCCTCCACGGTGCTCATGAACGCCATTCCCGCCAAGGTCGCCGGCGTCAAGCGCGTGGTCATGGTGACGCCGCCGCAAAAGGATGGTCTGATCAGCCCCTATACGCTCGCGGCTGCCAAGCTCGGCGGCGTGGACGAGATCTATATGGTGGGCGGCGCTCAGGCCGTGGCCGCGCTGGCGTACGGTACCGAGACCATTCCGCGCGTCGACAAGATTACCGGCCCGGGCAACGCCTTTGTCGCTGCGGCCAAGCAGATTGTCTCGGGCGACGTGGGTATCGACATGGTCGCTGGCCCCTCCGAGGTCTGTGTGCTGGCCGATGCCACGGCCAAGCCTATGGTGGTCGCGGCCGACCTGATGGCCCAGGCCGAGCACGATCCGCTGGCAGCCTGCTATCTGGTGACCTGCGACGAGCAGTTTGCGCGCGAGGTCGAGGCGGGTATCGACATCCTGGTAGCGCAGTCGCCGCGTGCCGAGATTACGCGCGCCTCGCTCGATAACGAGGGCACCATCGTGGTGGCCGCCGACATGGCTGCCGCCGTCGAGGCGGTAAACACCGTGGCGCCCGAGCACCTGGAGCTGCACTGCAAGGACGCGATGGGCCTGCTCGGCGGCATTCGCAACGCCGGCGCCATCTTTGTGGGCGCTTGGAGCTCCGAGCCGCTCGGCGATTATGTTGCCGGCCCCAATCACACGCTGCCGACCGGCGGCACCGCCATGTTCTCCAACCCACTTTCGGTCGAAGAGTTCGTTAAGCGCTCGAGTGTCATTTGCTATACGCCCGAGGGCCTGCTCTCCGACGCTCCCGCTACGCAGCGTCTGGCCGAGGCCGAGGGCCTGTGGGCGCACGCGCTTTCCGCCGCTCTGCGTCGCCGCGTGTTGGAGCAGGGCGAGGATGCCGTGAGTGCCGAGTCGCTGGCCGCGGCCGACCTGACCAAGGTCGCCTGGCCGGGCGACGCTGTGACGACGGTTGTCGAGGGTGTGGACCTGGCGGCTGCGGGTGGTGCCGCTGGCGCGACCGGCGAGGAGGCCTAATATGGCCGAGCTGACGCCCCGCATGAAGGAGCTCGTCCAGCCCTACTTGGCCGGCATTGAGCCCTACGATCCCAACTTTACGCCCACGCGCATCAACCTTTCGGCCAACGAGAACACCTATCCCGTGCCGGCCGGCGTGCGCGAGGCGATCGACGCGACCCTGGCTGCCACGCCGCTCAACCGCTACCCCGATCCCATGTCGAACGACCTGCGCGACGAGCTTGCCGTCTGGCATGGCGTGACGCGCGAGAACATCTGCGTGGGAAACGGCGGCGACGAGCTGCTTTATAACTATCTGCTGGCGTTTGGCGGCGCGGGGAGGACTCTGCTCAACTGCCCGCCGTGCTTTAGCGAGTATGCGTTCTTTGCGTCGCTCTGCCAGACCGAGGTGCGCGACGTGTGGCGCGACCCGGCGACCTTTGAACTCGACCAGGCGGCTGTGCTCGCGGCCGCGCCCGAGTGCAACCTGGCAATCGTGACCTCGCCCAACAATCCCACGGGCGACGTGGCGCCGCTCGACTTTGTCGCGGCCCTGTGCGATGCGTGCCCCGGCATGGTAATGGTCGACGAGGCCTACGTTGAGTTTGCCGACGATTCGTTTGGCGCGGCCACCACGGCGCAAGGGCTTATCGCCGAGCATCCCAACCTGGTGATTCTACATACGCTGTCCAAGGCGTTTGGCGCCGCCGGCGCGCGTCTGGGCTACGTAATCGCGGCGCCCGAGGTCATCGACGTGTTCGCGGCGATTCGCCAGATCTATTCGGTCAACGTGCTGAGCCAGGCGGCAGCGCTTGCCTGTGTGCGTGCCCGCGATGCGTACGCGCCCGTGGTGGCGCAGGTCGCATCCGAGCGCGAGCGCGAGCTGGGCGCCCTGCGCGGAATGGCTGCCGAGGGCACGCCCGTGGAGGCATGGCCGAGCGCGGCGAACTTTGTACTCGTGCGCACGCCGCATGCCACGCGCGTGCGCGAGCGTCTGCGCGATGAGTATTCGATTTTGGTGCGCGACTTTAGCTATGCACCGGGCCTCGCGGACTGCCTGCGTATCACCGTGGGCACCCCTCAGGAAAACGACGAGGTGCTGGCCGCGTTTGCCGCGCTGGTGAAGGAGGAGATGTAGATGGACCGTTATGCCGAGGTAACCCGTAAGACGGGGGAGACCGATATTGTCGTCAAGCTCGACCTGGACGGATCTGGCGTGTGCGATATCTCGACCGGCGTGCCGTTTTTCGACCACATACTCAACGCCTTTGGCCGCCATGGTCTGTTTGACTTGACGGTACACGCGGTGGGTGACGTGGAGGTTGACGCGCATCACACCGTCGAGGACACGGGCATTGTGCTGGGCGAGGCGTTTTGCCAGGCGCTGGGGGACAAGGCGGGCATTACGCGCTTTGCCGACGCGGCGATCGCCATGGACGAGACGCTCGTGATGGCCGCCGTTGACATCTCGGGCCGCGGGCAGGCCTACTGCGAGCTGCCCGTGCCGACCGAGCGCGTGGGCAGCTTCGATACCGAGCTGGCCGTTGAGTTCTTCTACGCCTTTGCGCGCGATGCCAAACTTACGCTGCACGTGCGCGAGCTGGCGGGCGGCAACTCGCATCACATTATCGAGGCGGCCTTTAAGGCCGTGGGCCGCACGATGCGCCACGCCTGCGAGCTCGATCCCCGCGTGCAAGGCATCCCCAGCACCAAGGGTTCACTGTAGCCGTCACAAAGATAAAAACCACCACAAAGGGGACAGGCACCTTTGTGGTGGTTTTCGGACAAGATGAGGAGGAGGGTCGCGTGGGCGAACCGAAGATCGTGGTGGTCGACTACCACAAGGGCAATCTGTCGAGCGTCGTGCGCGGGCTTGCGCGTGCCGGTGCCGCTGCCTGCACGTCGGACGACCCGGAGCAGATCCGCAACGCCGACGGCCTGGTCATCCCGGGCGTGGGCGCGTTCTATGACGCGATCGCCTTTATGCGCCAGAGTTGCGAGGAAGCTGCCGTGCTCGATGCCGTCGCCGCCGGAACTCCGCTGCTCGGCATCTGCCTGGGCCTTCAGCTGTTTTTTGAGCGCGGCAACGAGGGCGTGCCTGCGGACGAGGGCGCGGTTGCCGACGGCAACACCCCCGAGCAGGTCGGCGGCCCCTGGGTCGATGGCCTGGGCATTATGCGCGGCTCGTGCACGCGCCTGGAGTCGAGCCGTCTGAAGGTTCCGCACGTGGGTTGGGACCAGGTGCACATGACGCCCGCAGGTGCGGCCGATCCGCTGCTTGCCGGTTTTGCCGAGGGCGCCAACATGTACTTCACCCACAGCTACGCGGTAGCAGACGACGCCGATGCCGCCGATGTGCTGGCGCGCACGCACTATACGCGGAGCTTTCCGTGCATCGTGCGCCACGGTAACGTGTGGGGCTGCCAGTTCCATCCCGAGAAATCCTCTGCGCTGGGTCAGCGCATTCTTAAGAACTTTGTGAGCATCGTCGAGGGGACCGGCCGATGATTCTGTTTCCCGCAATCGATTTGATCGGCGGCAAGGTCGTGCGCCTGGAGCGCGGTGACCGGAGCCGCTGCAAGGTATATTCTGACGACCCCGTGGCCGTTGCCCGCTCCTTTGCCGAGCAGGGCACGAGCTGGGTGCACGTCGTCGACCTGTCCGCTGCCTTTGGCGAGGACGAGGACGCGTGCGCTGCCAACTCGGCAGCGATTAAGGCTATCTGCGGCGTCGACGGTCTGTCCGTGGACGTGGGCGGCGGCGTTCGCTCGCTTGCACGCATCGACGAGCTTGCCGGCTATGGCGCGCGTCGCATCGCGCTGGGCACGGTGCTCGTGACCGAGCCGGGATTTGCCGAGGTGGCGGCTCGCGGCTTTGGCGAGCTGCTGGTGGCAGATATCGCCGCGCGCGATGGCCAGGTCAAGGTGAACGGCTGGCGCGACGGCGCGGGTGTGGCGCTCGATGACGCCGTGGCGCAGCTCACCGAGCTGGGCTTTAAGCACCTGGTCTACACCGACATCGCGCGCGACGGCATGCAGACGGGTATCGACGTGGCAGCGTATCGTCATGTGGCCGAGGTCGCGGGCTTTCCTGTCGTGGCGTCGGGCGGTATCTCGACGCTTGACGATATCCGCGCGCTTGCCGCGGTGGGTGAGGGCGCGATTGAAGGTGCCATTACCGGTCGCGCGCTCTACGAGGACAACTTTACGCTGGCCCAGGCGCTGGCCGCCGCCCGAGGGGAGGAGTAGCCATGCTTACCAAACGCGTGATTCCCTGCCTGGACGTCAAGGACGGCCGTGTGGTCAAGGGCGTCAACTTTGTGAGCCTGCGCGATGCGGGCGATCCGGTGGAGCTGGCGCGTGCCTACGACCGCGAGGGTGCGGACGAGGTCGTATTTTTGGACATTACCGCGACGAGCGACAACCGCGCGACGACCATCGAGATGGCGGCGCACGCGGCCGAGGAGCTCGCTATTCCCTATACCGTGGGTGGCGGTTTCCGCGACTTGGCGGGCATGCGGACCATGGTTGCCGCCGGCGCCGACAAGGTGTCGCTTAACTCCGCCGCCGTGCGCGATCCGTCGTTGATCAGCCAGGCCGCCGCGGCGTTTGGCAGCCAGGCCGTGGTCGTGGCGATCGATGCCAAGCGTGCGGGCCTGCCCGGCGCATCCGGTGCCGATAGGTGGGAGGTCTTCACGGCGGGCGGTCGCAACGCCACGGGTATCGATGCGGTGGCGTGGGCCGAGGAAGCGGCTCGTCGCGGCGCCGGTGAGATCTTGCTCACCAGCATGGATCGCGACGGCACCAAGGCTGGCTTCGACCTGGCACTCACCCGTGCCGTGGCGCGCGCAGTGCCGATTCCCGTCATCGCGAGCGGCGGCGTGGGCACGCTCGAGCATTTTGCCGAGGGCGTGATCGAGGGCGAAGCCGACGCCGTGCTGGCGGCCAGCGTCTTTCACTTTGGAACCTTCAGCATCCGCGAAGTCAAAGAGTATATGGCCTCGCAGGGAATTCCCGTGAGATTGGATTTCTAAATGGAACAGGTGACAACCGATCCATCAAAGCTTACATACGACGCCCGCGGGCTGATTCCTTGTGTGGTTCAGCAGTATGACACCGGTGAGGTGCTTATGGTTGCTTGGATGAACGAGGAGTCAGTGGGGCTGACGCTCAAGACCGGTACCACGTGGTTTTGGAGCCGCAGCCGCCAGGAGCTCTGGAACAAGGGCGCGACGAGCGGCAACATACAGGAGGTCAAGGAGCTCTGGGCCGACTGCGATAGCGATACGCTGCTGGTCAAGGTCGACTCGCCAGGTCCGGCCTGCCACACCGGCAACCGTACCTGCTTTTTTAAGAAACTCGCCTAAGGCGGGCGCCCTGTTGGGCGCTCGGTAAAACGGAAAGGATTGAACTATGGGTGTGCGCACCGCAAATGTCCAGGATGGAAATATCGGCGAGACGTTGACGGGTCTGGCCGAGGTGATTCACGGTCGTCGCGATGCGTCGCCACAGAAGAGCTACACCGCTCGTCTGTTGACCGACGTCGAGGACGAGCTGCTCAAGAAGCTTGCCGAGGAGGCGAGCGAGGTCATCATGGCCTGCAAGGATAACGATCACGACCACATCCGCTACGAGGCCGGCGACCTGGTCTACCACCTGCTCGTAACGCTCGAACGCTACGGTATCACCCTCGACGAACTGGCCGGCGAGCTCAACGCTCGCCGCCACTAGTCTTAGGCGAGGGGCGTGGGTTCCCATTCGCCGGTGGCGTGGGGGATGTCGAAGGTTCGGTAGCCGCAGTCGTAGGCGTGGGCTTGTGCCTCGCGGATGTTCCAGCAGATGTCGCAGGCGCGGTGTGCGTCCGAGCCAAAGGTGATAGGTACCTCGGCGTGAGCGAAGCAACGCAACAGCCCGGTTGTGGGATAGTAGTCGTCGAGGCCTTTTCGCGGCGCGGCGGTCGAGACCTCAACGCGGCGACCCGTATCGTGGGCGCATTCGGCCATCTGCTCCCAAAACGGCGCGGGGTCAAAGTCGGGTGCAAAGCCGTCCTTCGAAAAGCGCATGACCAGGTCGGGATGGGCCATTACGTCAAAGTTGAGTGAGCTTTCGCAAGCACGGCACCAGTCGTCGATGTAGCGCTCCCACACGCCGCGTACCCCCAGGTTTTCCCAAACGTGCAGGTTGGTGTCGTCGTCGATCCAACCGCAAAGGGAATCGGGTGTATCGGGGCGAGCGACGTTTTCCGTTCCCGCCGTACCCGCGGCACCGGCCATGATATCGCCGGGGTCGCCAATCCAATGCACACTGCCCAAGCGCACTATGGCACCCGCGGACCAGCGCCCAACCAAAGGCTCGCAGCCCTCGTACCAGTCGCATTCAAAGCCATAGATAAGCTCGAGCTCCGGCGCGATCTGCGCGGCGAGCTTGCGGGCGTCCTCAAAGGCCAGACGATGTGCCGGCAAGTCGCCCTCGACAACCTGCACCTCGCAGTTGGCGTCCATGCTGGCGGGCAGGGTGAGGTGGTCGGTCGAGACCATGACGCGGCAGCCGGCGGCGGCAGCAGCGCGGACGTTGTCCTCAAACGAGGCATGGCCGTCCGAAAACGAGGTATGGGTATGGCAATCGATCAGAGGGCATGCGGGCATGGCGACTCCTTTGCATATGGTGAATCCGCTCCATTGTAATGGCGTAGCCTCGGCGCGTCGTGCGCGCGAGGTGCCGAAATCGACTGGAAAGGGTGCGCGGTGCGGCCTCGCTTGCTCTCAAAACATGTACATCAGCCTCCAAAAGCTGCGAATAATGACATGTTTGGAGGCTGATGTACACGTTTGGTTGGGTGCGAGGGCGACGACGGACGAAAGTCGCGCCCGTCCAAGGACGTCGCTCCCGCGTCGCCCGCGATGTGCTAGCGTTTGGGTGAACAAAACGAGCCCGTGCGGAAAGGATCCGGACCGTATGCAACGTGGAAGCACATCTCCGCTGTCACGCGAGACCGATGCGCCCGAAACCATCGTCAAGCTGGAGTGCGACATCGACGACGCATCACCCGAGGTGCTCGCCTATGCCGCCGGTCGCCTGCGCGAGGCGGGCGCCCGCGAGGTGCACTGGCTGCCTCTCTACTGCAAAAAAGGTCGTCCCGGCTGGCAGCTGCAGGTAATCTGCGCCCGCGAGGACATTAACCGTCTGCAGACGATCATCTTTTTGGAAACCACGACCAACGGCATTCGCCGCCAGGTCATGGAGCGCGTCTGCCTGCCGCGTCGTTTTGAGCAGGTGGCGACGCCTTGGGGCGAGGTGGCCGTCAAAGTGGCCACCCTGCCAGACGGCAGCGAGCGCGCGGCTCCCGAGTACGAGGATTGCGCCCGTCTTGCCCGCGAACATGGCGTGCCACTCCAACGCGTGATGCAGGCGGCTCAGAGCGCGGCGCTACGATTCGAGTAACACGGTAGATGGGCTCCACATCCGCCGGACCCCGTATTCAGCCCCCATCAACCCTACCCGAAAGGACCACCATGAAATACCTCATCGCTTCCGACATTCACGGCTCGGCATACTGGACCGAGCGCCTGGTCGCCGCCATCGAATCCGAGCAGCCCGACCGCGTCGTGCTGCTGGGCGACCTGCTCTACCACGGCCCGCGCAACGACCTGCCGCGCGACTACGCCCCCAAGCGCGTGATTCCGCTGCTCAACGCCCTGGCCGACCGCATCATCGCGGTGCGCGGCAACTGCGACGCCGAGGTCGACCAGATGGTGCTCGACTTTCCCGTCATGGCGGACTACGCCACGCTGTTCGACGAGACCGGCCGCGAGCTGTTCCTGACGCACGGCCACGTCTTTGGCGCTGGCATGCACAACAGCGTCGACCACGCGCCCGCGCTGCCCGAGGGCTCCGCGCTCGTCTACGGCCACACGCACATCAAGGTTAACGAGGCAAGCGAGGCGCACCCGGGCCTGTGGCTCTTCAATCCCGGCAGCGTGAGTATTCCCAAGGACGGTACGCACAGCTACGGCATCTACGAGGGCGGCGCGTTCCGCCACGTGATCCTGGAGGAGGAATAACCATGGCGCAGCACATGGCTCAGCAAAATGCCGAGGGCTCGCGCGATCTGTCCACGCTGGTCGACGCGTCGGTCGAGCTGCAGCATCTGGTGCAGACCATCTGGCGTCTGCGTCAGCCCGATGGCTGCCCGTGGGATCGCGAGCAGACGCATCGGAGCATCGGCAAGAACATGATCGAGGAGGCCTATGAGGCGCTCGATTGCATCGAGGCGGACGACGTGGCGCATCTGCGCGAGGAGCTGGGCGATGTGCTCATGCAGGTGGTGCTGCATGCGCAGATTGCGGCGGACGCGGGCGAGTTTACGCTGGCCGATGTGGCACGCGATATCGACGCCAAGCTCATTCGCCGCCACCCACACGTGTTTGGCGATGCGGATGCCGAGAGCTCCGACGAGGTGCTCAAGATCTGGGACGAGGTCAAACTTGCCGAGAAGGCTGCCAAGGACAAGGCCGTGGCGGCAGGCGAGGCCGCACCCGAGGGTCTACTCGACGGCGTGCCCACGCACCTGCCGGCGCTGATGCAGGCCCAGAAGGTGTCGCGCAAGGCAGCGGCCGTGGGCTTTGAGTGGGAGACGGTCCAGGACGTGTGGGACGAGGTTGCCGAGGAGCGTGCCGAGTTTGAGGCCGAGGCCCCCGGCTCGCCCGAGCGCGAGATGGAGTTTGGCGACCTGCTCTTTGCTCTGGTCAACGTTGCACGCAAAGAGGGCATCGACGCCGAGAGCGCCCTGCGCGCGAGCACGGCCAAGTTCCGTCGTCGCTGGGCCGCAATGGAGGCTGCTGCGCGCGAGGCGGGCGATGACCTTGCCGTCTGCTCAACCGCTCAACTCAATGACCTGTGGGACCAAGCAAAAGCAAGCGAGTGAGACCTGCGTCTCTCACGGCATCCATTCGCAGAGAGGTCTCTACAAGCAAAAGGCCATATACAACGGAAGATGTGCCAGCTGCGCTTCGGCATCCCACTCGAGTTGTTTAGGGTGCAACACGTAAGCCGTCCCAATCTTCTTGTTAAAGCGCGCGCGGAATCGGTCGAGGGAGATGGTTCCGTATCTGCGTGGCGACTTAACTTCGATGGGGCTGATGCGCGGCTTTCCGGCGGCATTGACATAGGGTCGGGTAACGAGGAAGTCGATTTCCATGCGCTCCTCCCCCTCCTTCTTTCCGCTTTGGAAATAAAAGAAGAGCCTGTGTCCATTGGCCTTTAGAGATTGGGCAACGTAGTTTTCGGTAAGCATTCCTTCGTTCAATCCGATGTCGCCGCGAAGCACGGCCCTGTAAACGTCTTCATCGGTATCGTTGTTATCAGAGAAGGCAAGCGTTACAAGCAGGCCGGTGTCTGCCATGTAGCACTTGAGTGCTGTTTGCTCCATGCTGAGTGAAAGGCCCACGCTCGGCTCGCTTGCGGCATAGCAGATATTGGCAATTCGCGCGTCTGCCAGCCAAAAGAAGGCTTCTTCGTAGGTGCGCATGCGCGCGTTTTTATCAAGTGAGGAAAGCTTGAATCGCTTTTCGTGCCTAGAGAGCTGACCCGGGATGCCATCGAGTACGGAGACGACTTTGAATTCATAACCGGTTGCAAAACGAGAGATATCGTTGCGATAGAGCTGGACGATTCGGCGTTTCGATGCGTCGACGGGCGCAAAAGTGCGCTGTTCAACATAGATGGATACCGGCTCAGGCATGCCGCCTACGAGCATGTATTCGCGCATAAGGGAGAGCGCTCTGCGATGTAGGGCATCGGGGAGCGGCTTCATTTTGCTAAAGCTCATTCGAATGAGATCGGCCAGCCCCTTTTCGTCCATGCCCCAGAGGAACTCCTCAAAGTCGAGGGGCTCAAGTTCCAAAGACTCTTCCTCGGACGGGATGACGATATCTTTAATGTTCTGCTTGATGCTGAGCAGGGATCCAGTTTCGATGTAGTCGTAACGTCCGTCTGCAACGAGATACTTGATGAGTCCGCGTGCTTGCGGGTACATCTGGACCTCGTCAAAGACGATAAGCGTCTCGTGCTCATAGAGTTTGACGTTATAGAAAACCGAGAGATAGAGGAAGAGCGAGTCGAAGTCAGTGCGATAGTCCTCAAAATATTGCTTAACTTCGGCAGGTGCTTGAAAGAAATCAATGACAAGGCAGGACTTGTATTCGGTTTCTCCAAACGTGCGGGCAAGCGTGCTCTTGCCGACGCGGCGGGCTCCTTCAATAAGAAGTGCTGTTTTACCAGCGCTTTCATGCTTCCATTTTAGTAGTGTGTCATAGGCTTTTCGTTTAAGCATGGCTACCTCGTGCACGATATCCAGAACTTTTATAACCTGATTATGCACGATATCCAGAACTTCAGACCCTTAGATTTGCACGATATCCAGAACTTTGCATGATGTGAAAGCACATTATTGGCTCTTACATTCGCAAGTCGGGTAAAGACGGTATGCGGATTGGAGATTTTAATGGAGAGGACCTCTAGAGATGAATGCCTGGTGTAAAAACAAGGGCCCTAAAGAATGATTTCTCCAATTCATATGTATCCCTCGGCTAACTTAGGGCATAATGCAAAAAGTGCGACATGGCTAACTTACGGAGGCGCACCGATGGTGCACGGTCAGCCGGTCGCTTGCATCCATTACGTTTCCAAGTGAGAGGGAGACAACATGAGCGATATTTTGGACGTCTACGGTCGCGAGGTGCTCGACAGTCGCGGCAACCCCACCGTCGAGGTCGAGGTCGTGCTCGAGGACGGCAGCTTCGGCCGCGCGATGGTGCCTTCGGGCGCTTCGACCGGCGCCTTTGAGGCATGCGAGCTGCGCGACGGCGACAAGGGTCGCTACCTGGGCAAGGGCGTCTCGCAGGCCGTCGAGCACGTCAACAACGAGTGCGCCGATGCCGTCGTGGGCCTCGACGCCTTCGATCAGCGCGCCGTCGATGCCGCGCTGATCGCCGCGGACGGTACCCCCAACAAGGCCAAGCTCGGCGCTAACGCCATTCTGGGCGTGTCGCTGGCCGTCGCCCGCGCCGCTGCCGAGTCGGCGGGCCTGTCGCTGTATCAGTACCTGGGCGGCGTCAACGCCCACCTGCTGCCCACGCCCATGATGAACATCCTCAACGGCGGCGTGCATGCCGACAACAACGTCGACTTCCAGGAGTTCATGATCATGCCGGTGGGCGCCCCGAGCTTTTCCGAGGGCCTGCGTTGGTGCGCCGAGGTTTACCACACCCTCAAGGGCGTGCTGCACGAGGCAGGCCTGGGCGGCGGCGTGGGCGACGAGGGCGGCTTTGCGCCCAACCTCAAGACCAATGCCGAGCCGTTCGAGTACATCACCAAGGCCGTCGAGAAGGCCGGCTTTAAGCCCGGCGTCGACTTCATGTACGCCATGGATCCGGCCTCGACCGAGTTCTACAACGCCGAGACCGGCATGTACGAGCTCAAGGGCGAGGGTGTTGAGTACACGAGCGCCCAGATGGTCGATTACTGGGAGAAGCTCGTCGACACCTATCCCATCATCTCCATCGAGGACGGCATGGCCGAGGAGGACTGGGACGGTTGGGTCGCGCTCACCCAGCGCATTGGCAACAAGGTGCAGCTGGTGGGCGACGACCTGTTCGTCACCAACACCGAGCGCCTCAAGAAGGGCATCGAGCTGGGTGCCGCCAACGCTATCCTGGTCAAGGTCAACCAGATCGGTACGCTCACCGAGTCGCTCGAGGCCATCGAGACCGCCAAGGAGGCCGGTTACGCCTGCATCGTGAGCCACCGCTCCGGCGAGACCGAGGACTCCACGATCGCCGACCTGGTCGTGGGCGTCAACGCCGGCCAGATCAAGTCGGGCGCCCCGTGCCGCAGTGACCGTATCGCCAAGTACAACCAGCTCATCCGCATCGAGGACGAGCTCGAGGGCAGCGCGCGCTACGCTGGCAAGACCGCGTTCTACAACATTCGCTAAACGGGCGAATTTGGCGAGGAGGAGGCTGACTCGGTTCCTCCCCGCCTTGGCTGGATGCCGTAAAACGCTATGGGCGCTGGGCCGTGTGGCTCAGCGCCTTTTTTATGTCGAGCAAAGGCTGCCGAAGGTGGTACGCGCGCTCGTGCTATAACTAGAATACTTAGCGCAAACAAACCTCAACCGCACAAGGCGCACATGGATCAGATTTACGACAACAGGTACTATTCCGCCGGTTCGCGTGAGCCGTCACCTCGCCGTGCGCGTACGGTGCCGCTCGGCGGGCCCGATTATACGGGTGCTGCCCGTCCCACGCATCGCACGGCGGGCACCTCGCACTCCCATGCTCAAACGAATATGTCGACGCATCGCCTGGACCGTCCGTCGCGCGCGACGTACGAATCGCGCCCGTCTGCTCAAGCGCACGACAAGTCGACCAGGCCCTCGAGCCGTCTTTCGGGCTCGGACTTCATGCACTACGCCAACGACAACGCGGTGGTTAAGGCAATCTACGACTTTACCCATGGGCCCCAGCGTGGGCTGTTTATTGGTATCGTCGTTGCCTTGGTGCTCGTGAGCTTGTATTTTCCCGTGCGCGATCTGTATGTGGCCAAGCGCTCGAGCGACATTTTGGCCAAGCAGGTCGAGATTCGCCAGCAATACAACGACGAGCTGCAAAAAAGTGTCGACAAACTGCTCTCTGAGGAGGGCATTAAGGACGCGGCGACCGAGGATCTGGGCCTGGTGATGCCCGGCGAGACCAAGATTGACGTTCTGGGCCTGGACGACGATTCTGATTCGTCTTCGGGCAAGAAGTCGTCGAACGCCAAGAAGGCCAGCGAAGTTGCCAAGGAAATCGAAGAAGTCGGTAAGGACGCGCCGTGGTACATCCAGACGCTCGACCTGCTGTTTGGGTTTAACGGCGTTGAGGGTCAGACGGTCGTGTCCAACGGCAAATAGCGCCCGGAGGGGAGCCCGCAATGGCAGATTGCGAACGATATAAGGTGGCGGCGATCGACCTGGGAACGGTGTCGTCGCGACTGGTGCTGGCGCAGGTCGAGGCCGGGGCGATCGTGGAATCGTCCAAACATACCGAGATTACCGATCTGGGCGAGGGCGTCGACGCGACGGGCCGCTTTTGCGAGGCGGCGGTCGAGCGCGTGCTTGCCGCATGCCGCATGTTTGTGGACGAGGCGCGTGCCTTTGGGGCCGTGTGCATCTGCACCACGTGCACGAGCGCCGCGCGCGATGCGTGCAATGCCGCCCTGCTGCTGGACGGCCTGCGCGAGCTGGGGCTCGAACCGCAGGTGATTCCGGGCGAGGTCGAGGCACGCCTGACATTTTCTGGCGTGGCGCACGACTTCGCTGGCGAGCGCATCATTGTTGCCGATTCGGGCGGCGGGTCCACGGAGCTCGCGACGGGCGTCTATGCGCCGGAGCGTGGGGTCTTTGCGCTGGAGGGCACGCGTTCGCTGGACATTGGCTGCCGTCGTGTGACGGAGCGCTTCTTCTCGGTGCTGCCGCCTGCGGACGGCGAGCTTGCTGCCGCCGCCAACTGGGCGGGCGAGCAGTTCGCCGCCTATTTTGAAGGCCTGCCCAGTGACTTTGAGCGTGCCGAGCGCCTGGTCGCCGTGGGTGGCACCGTCACCACGCTTGTGGCGCTCGTTCATGAGCTGGAACCGTACGATTCGAGCTTTGTGCACCTGCGCGAGCTTTCGCTGGATCAGGTTTCGGCCGCTATCGAGCGCATGTCTACGCTGGATGTTGCAGGCATTGCCGCGCTGCCAGGCGTGCAGCCCAAACGCGCGGGCGTGATCTTGGCAGGTGCCGTGGTAATTCGCGAGCTCATGCGAGCCGGCGGCTACAGGGCGCTTACCGTGAGTGAGAACAGTCTGCTCGCCGGCATGGCCGCCACCATCAACGAGACCCTCGACGGTAAAACCCCCACCATCGCCTGGACCCCCAGCCTCAGCCCTCTCCAAAACTAGTCTTTTTGGGACGGGGCTACTTTGTCAGCTTGTCGATCTGTCCAATCTCCCAAAGTGGAATATTGACGAGCGTGTCCTCGTCTCTATATGCCGCCAGGGAGGTCCTCACGCAGCGCATGAGTTTGAATTTTTCGCAGGCTATTTTCAGACTCTTCGCTTTAAGGTTCTCCGCCGCCTTGACCTCAAGCGGAAGTACAGTCCCCATGTGATCGATAGCAAAATCGGTTTCGGCATTGCCAGAGCTAGATGACCAGTACGCGGGGATTTTGCCTTGCAGCAAGAGTTCCTGTGCGACGTATTGCTCGGTGAGCGAGCCCTTAAACTCAGTGAAAACAGCGGATCCGTTTAGGACGATGGTCGGTGGGAGGTTGGAGAGCGCGCCGAGGATGCCAGTGTCGATGCAAAACAGCTTGAAGCCCGAGAGGTCCTCATAGCTCGAGAGCGGTGCCCTGAGAGCGGAAACGCGCGGCACCTTATGAACGATTCCGTAATCCATGAGCCACTGGAGACTCTCTTCGAAATCGCGTGCGCGCGCCCCGGGGCGAAGGGCTCCGTAGATGAACTTTTTGTTTTCCTTTGCAAGCTGGCCGGGGAGGGATTTCCAAACCAGCCTCATGCGCTCGACGATGCGGGCGGGCGCATGTTTGCCAAAATCGGATTCGTAAGCCTCGATGATTTGTTGCTGAAGCCTGCGGGCTTCGATGAAATCGCGGGTCGCGGCGAAGGCGGAGACGACTTCGGGCATGCCGCCGACAACGAGGTATTCCTTGAGCAAGTGCTCGAGCTTCTCGGTAACGTTTGCCAGAAGATTCATGTCTGCGGCAAGGATGGCGTCGGCGAGTGGGTCGCCATCGACGGCGCGAACGAACTCGGTAAACCCCATGGGACGCATGGTGAGCTGGTCGATTTTGCCGACGGGAAATGACTCGTTTTCGCGCCGGAGCGCGAGGCCCATATAGGAGCCGGCTGCGACGATATGGTATTCGGGCGCAAGCTCGTTGAAGTACTTGAGCGAGGTGATGCCGCGCGGCGCCTCTTGGATCTCGTCAAAGATGATGAGCGTGTCTGCCGGCGTTAGGGTTTGGCCGCGCAGAAGCTCTATCTGGGAGATGATACGCTTGGGGTCGAGGTCTCCATCGAACAGCGAGCGTACGCTCGGCTCGAGCATAAAGTCGAAACGAATGACGTTTCGATACTGCTGGCTCGCGAATTCGTTAAGAAGCCAAGTCTTTCCTGTCTGGCGGGCACCCTTGAGCAAGAGGGGTTTGCGACTCGCTCTCGATTTCCAAGCGATAAGTTCACTCATAAGCTGTCGCTGCATATTGCCTCCCAACTCTCTTGGCTAGTATAAGGCCATTTGGGCGTTTCCCTTGGAAAATGTGCGAGACAACCACGTTTTTCCATCGGAAAATATGCGAGACAACCACGTTTTTCCATCGAAAAATGTGGGAGTGCCAATCTAAGTTGCGGTGAAAAAGTTCTTAAATGAGCTGGTAACCAGTCAAAACAGGAACTATTCCACCACAACTTACTATCTGTATCGGCGTCCGAAAGAAACGAGCCCGCATCCCTGGGGGACACGGGCTCGGAAGCTCCATATGGTAGGGGCGGTGGGACGTCTGCGTATTTGCTGCGCAAATACGCACCGGCTTCGGCCGCCTGTCGGCGCCCTCGCCGGCTCGCTGCGGACGCTGCGCGTCCGCTTGACGCTCGCCCCCTCGCGGGTTCGAGCCCCACCGGCGTCCGAAAGAAACGAGCCCGCATCCCTGGGGGACACGGGCTCGGAAGCTCCATATGGTAGGGGCGGTGGGACTCGAACCCACAATCCTTGCGGCGAGAGATTTTAAGTCTCCTGCGTATGCCAATTCCGCCACGCCCCCGTGAGATTAGAAGTCTAGCACAAGCCGCCCGTTACGCGTTGACAGCCATCGAGTGCTGCCCCGACTTTTCCAAGTACTCGGCAAACTTGGCCTCGTCGCCCTTGTTCTTGTACTGCAGGGCCAGCAGGTATTCCAGGCGGCAGCTCTTGACCTTGTCGTCACCGGCCTCCTTGAGCATGCGCTCCAGTTCGGGGATGTCGTTGTGGCGCTTGAGGATCATCGTGTCGTACATCAGCTGGCATTCGTGCGCGACTGCCTCGGCCTGACCGCCCTCAAAGCCCTTGATCTCGTGCAGCAACTCCTTGGACTTTTTGCGGTCCTCCTGGCCAACGTAGTAGTTAAAGGCCTTGATCACCAGGTCGACGCGCTGCATCTTGGGCAGGTTGAGCCCCAGCAGCAGGTCGAACATCTCGTCGGCACGCTTGTGGTCCTCGCGCAGCAGATAGGAGTTCAGGCGCAGGTAGTCGCGGTTGTAGCGTGGGTACAGCATGCTGGTGAGCTTGCTGTCGAGCAAGCGATCGAACTCATCCCACTGCTTAGCGGCCATAAGCTGCTGCAGGCGTTTAAACGTGGTGCGTTTTTTGACGCTAAAGAACACCGATATGGCGATACAGATGATAACGACGGTGGTCCAGAGGGTGCGGGAATCGGGCATTTCAGAGTCCTTAGTCGCTCGTAAGGCGAGCGGTATGACAACACGTACTAGATGTATTATACGCAGCGCGCAAGCAAACTGGCATAAAAGCTCATCGAGGCTGAGTGCCATCGCTCGCTGCGGTACACTTACCTAAAGTAAACCATGAAGGGAGACATTACCTATGAAGAAGATCGTTTTGGCTTGCGGTGCTGGCGCTGCTACTTCCACGCTCGTTGCCCAGAAGGTCGCCACCATGCTCGACGCCAACGGCTATGCCGGCAAGTACGAGATCGTGCAGTGCGCCATCTCCGAGGCCAAGGACGCTTGCGACGAGGGCGCCGACCTGCTGATCGCCACCACCGTTGCCCCCGAGGGCCTCACTTGCCCGTACGTGAGCGGCGTGCCCTTCATGACCGGCATGAACCGCGTTGCTGCCGAGAAGGCCGTCCTCGACGTCATGGCTCAGTAGGCGCTGACTGTATGGGTGAGCAGAACGCCAACCCGGTCGAGCTCTTTGGCATGCGCGTTGCCCATGTGGGCATTAACGCCACCGACCCGGCAGATGCGCTGGAGATCGCGGAGCTGTTCTCGACGATGATGGGGCTGCCCGTTATCGAGACCCCGGTTTCGTACTTCAACGATTCGCTGATCGAGGTCATGAAGCAGAACGGTCGTGGCACCAAGGGCCACATTGGCTTTGCCGTCAACGACATCGATGCGGCCGAGAAGTGGTTTGCCGAGCGCGGGCTCGAGGTCAACGAGGAGTCGCGCGTGTTGCTGCCCGACGGCGGCACCAAGCTCGTGTACTTTAAGCGCGAGTTCGCCGGCTTTGCCGTGCATCTGTGCCGCGAGTAGCGCATAAACTGTCATAGCTAACGAAAAATGGGGTAAGGCGTGTGGCCTTGCTCCATTTTTAATGCCGAGAGGGAGACTGACGGGCTGCCGTAAATCGAAGGTGAATGCTTTTCCGCGAAGTGAACGAGTGAAATCGAACCCCTGGAGCATCGACACTTTGGAGGCACCGTTTCCTGCGGTTTTGGCGCTAAAAAGTGCGGATGCTTCGGGGGTCCAAAATAGGTCGTTCACTTCGCGGAAAAGCATTCACCTTCGATTCGTGAGAGACGCCCCTACCGCGGCAGGCGAATCGTAAAGCGGCTGCCGACCCCTTCGACCGAGGTCACACCGATGACGCCGCCGTGGCTATCGACAATCCACTTGGCAATGGCGAGTCCCAGACCCGAGCCCTGCGCGCCGGCATCGCGCGCGTTGTCAGCACGGTAGAACCGCTCGAACGCGTGAGCTGCGGATTCCTGGTTCATGCCGATGCCCTCGTCCTCAACGCTTATGTCGATCGTGCCCGCGCCCGCATCCGGCGTTATGGCAAACGTGACGGTTGTGCCCGCGTCCGAATACTTGGCGGCGTTTTGCACGATCACGCGCAGCGCCTGCTTAACGAGTGCCACGTCAACCGATGCGTTGCAGCGCGGGTCGCTGGTAAGTGCGGCATCATACGCCAGCCGATATGCGTGCCCGGCATCGATCATCTGTGATTCTTCGCAAACCTCGCCGACCAGTGCAGCCAGGTTGGTATTTGCGCGCCGTAGCACGGTGCGACCGGCATCGCCGCGCGCCAAAAATAGCAGCTGCTCCACGAGCTCCTGCATATGCTCGCTTTCGGCCTTGAGCGAGGCGATGGACTCTGCCAGCACGTCCGGGTCGTCTTTGCCCCAGCGGTCGAGCATGTTCACGTAGCCCTGAATCACCGCGATGGGCGTGCGCAGCTCGTGACTCGCATCGTTGACAAAGCGCATCTGCTGCAGCTTTGCTTCTTGCATCTGACGCAGCAGGCGGTTGAGCGCGACCTCGATGCTCGCCAAGTCGGCGTCGCCGGTGGTGACGCTTGGCGAGTCGACGCTCGCGCGCTCGATGGCCTGCTCGAGCGTTTCCATCTTGCCACCGGCGAGCTGCATGCGGCCGAGCTCGTCCACGCGCAGCGCTAGATCGTTGAGCGGCGCCATGGTACGGCGCACGCGACGGGCGCCGCCGAGCATGTCGAGCACGCTGATGACCTGCCAGCCAGCAACAGCGATATAGAGGGGCCACAGTGCGACGAGGTCCTGCGCGAGGGGGAAGGTCTTAGTAGTGCGCGCAAGCTCGACGGTATAGGTGAGCGTGGTCAAGTCCCAGCTGCGCGTGGGCGTCAGCGACATGCTGCGAACGGACTCGCTGGGGATCCAGCCCGCGGTAAACGTGCCGGCGGGCAGTGCCTGGTTGTAGCCATAGACGAGGATCGCCGCCGCAACAACCAGTAGCAACAGATCCAGCCAGACGTAGCTTACCAGGCGCCGCCACATGTAGCTCCAGTTGATGGCGCGGGCGATGGAGGTGACGCGCTTGGTTTCGGCGTTACGCGCGGCAGACATAGCCCACCCCGCGCACGGTCTGGATGATGCGGGCACTGCCGGCGTCCTCGATCTTGGCGCGTAGGTGCGCGATGTGCACGTCGACGTTATTAGTGTCGCCCACGTATTCGTAGCCGAGTGCCTCGTGCGCAATGCGCTCGCGCGTGAGCACGGTGCCGGCGTGTGCCATAAGCAGAGCGAGGACGTCGAACTCGCGGGCGGTCAGCGCGATGGGCGAGCCGCCGACCGTGACCTCGCGGCGATCCGGATCGAGCGTGACCGAGCCCACGGTGAGCGCGGCGGGGGAGGGCGCGGCGGCGGTCTGGGCCGAGTCGCCAGCCGGGGATGCGACAGCATCGGCGCTCACGGCGCCCGTCCCGGCGCCGACGCCGCCAACGCCCGAAGCCGCCCGCACGGCCTCCGCGCGCTTCAGCGCCACGCGGATTCGTGCGAACAGCTCCTCAATGGCAAACGGCTTAGTCAGGTAATCGTCGGCACCGGCGTCAAGCCCGGCCACCTTGTCCATCACGGCATCGCGCGCGGTGACCATAATCACCGGCACATCCTTGTGCTTGCGGACGCGCCGCAGCACCTCCATGCCGTTGAGCTGCGGCAACAGCACATCGAGCAGAATCAGATCGTAGTCGCGCTCCAGCGCAAGGTCCACGGCGGAACGGCCGTCGGCGGCGTGCTCTACCTGGTAGCCCTCGTGCTCCAGCTCGAGCGTCACAAAGCGGGCGATTTTCTCCTCGTCCTCTACGATCAGGATCCGTGCCATACGTGCCCCCGTCTGCGATTACTTGTCGTCGTTCAGATTTTGCTTGATGTCGTCCGCGGCGTCGGCGGCGTGATCCATCAGGTTGTTGATGCTGCCGGGCACGTCGCCATCGCTGTCGATGCGGTAGCGCATGCCAAAGAACAGGCCAAGCAGCATCAGCCAAATCGTGGCGCCCCAGGCAAACAGCGCGATGATGGGGATCAGGATGGGGATGTTGAGGATGATGGCGTCGCGGCGCGTTGCGACAAACTTGGTGTCCAGACTCAGGCGGAAGAGCTTTTTGAGGTACTCCCACACGCTGTCCATCTTCTTGGAGAAGTCGGTCTTTTCGCTCGACTTCTCGTAGGCGGCCTGCGCGGCGACCATCTCGGCCGAGGGTTCATCGACCGACTCGGACTCGGTGGCGACGTGCGCCGACGTGGTCTGCGTCTTGCCCTGAGACTCGAGCCAAATGATGGCGTCCAGGACGTTGCCGTCGGCGGCGTCGAGCGCGGCCTTGGCATCGGTGTAGCTCACGTTGCACTTGGTGCGGATGGTTTCAACTTTTTCGAGGTCGTCCATGACCTGTCCTTTCGTTCGATGGGCGCGACGCCGGGCGATTGCCCGGGCGCGAGCGTTGCGTTCGGCGGCCTGCGTTGCGCGGTGCCGCCCCGCCCTTGGTCGAACTCTATAGTGCAGGTTATAGATTAAGCGATTCTTGAGCCAAGATTAATGTTGGATGAGTTTTTGGGTAGCGAAGCGCGTGACGCGGGACGCGCAGGCAAGGGGAAGACCGGTTTTGCGCGGCATGAGGGAAGGGCGGTCAAATCTATGAGGCGGCTGATAGCGAGGTCTAATACTTTTCCCGAGAAGTGAACGAGCTAAATCGGACCCCCGAAGCATCGACACTTTGAGCGCGCCGTTTCCTGTGGTTTTTAATGCCAGAATCCTGCGATTTTGCCATCGAAAAATGCGAATGCTTCAGGGGTCCAAAAATAGACGTTCACTTCGCGGGAAAAGTATTAGACCTCGGTAGCGGGGATGGGGTGCCGGTAGCAAAGCGGCGTCAAGGGTTGGTCGAGCAGGCGGTTTCTCCATTGATGTCCGCACGACATACGACACTTACCCTGCCGCCATGCTCTGTCGCGGCGGCATGCATCTGAACGACGACCCTCTAAGGAGTTCGATATTGATGAGTGGCAACGCAAAGCATCTTGTAAAGAAGGGCGTTAGGGACGCGGGACCGTGCCTTGCGCTGTGCGTGGCCGGCGCAGCGGTCGCGCTGCTGGCTGTTCTGGGGCCATTCGACGTGCTCCGAAGCGCCAGCTCTCTGCACGTTTGTATGGCCCTTGCCGGCGCCATGATGACCGGCGGCGTGCTCGATCTGATTTTTTGGGTGTTTGATCCGTTTGGATGGAAGAACGAGGGGTAAGCCCTAAGGGATGGAAGGGCTGGAACGGTTGGCTTAGTGATCATGCAGAATGTGGGCTAGCAACTTACAGGGAAGTGGTAATCCGATGACGGTCTATGTGACAGGCGACATCCACGGTGGGCTTGACATGCAAAAGCTCCGCGACTGGGAGCTTGGGGATGGCCTGACGAGCGATGACTATCTCATCATTGCCGGCGACTTCGGCTTTCCGTGGGATTTCTCTGCCGAGGAATGCGCCGATATCGCTTGGCTGGAGTCGCGCCCCTATACCGTGCTGTTTGTCGACGGCAACCACGAGCGTTTTGATCACTGGGCGGAGCGCCCCATGGAGTTGTGGCACGGCGGGCTCACGCAGCGCCTATCGGACACCTCGCCCATCCGGCGCCTGACGCGCGGCGAGGTCTTTGAGCTCGACGGCTCAACGATCTTTACCATGGGTGGCGCCACGAGCGTGGATAAGGAATACCGCATTCCCTATTCCAGCTGGTGGCCACAGGAGCTGCCGGACGAGCGCAACTTTGAGGAGGCGCGGGCAAAGCTCGACAGCGTGGGCTGGAAGGTCGACTACGTGATCACCCACACCTGCTCTGCGCGCATGCTTTCGCCCACGCTTTATCCGGCGCCCGGCTGGAATTGCCCCGCCGTTGATCGGCTTACGGCATTTTTCGATGAGCTGGAAGACCGCTTGGATTACAAGCGCTGGTACTACGGGCATTTTCATCGGGATGCCAACCCTGCCGAGCGCCATACCGTGCTCTATGACTGCATCGTTTGCCTGGGCGACGAACTCCAGCCCTGGGACGTTGCATAGGGGTGAGTGCGCTTGAGCTTTGTGACGAAGCGGGATTAGCTCGCCAAGGAATCTACTCCCAAGCTGCCTTGCGCTCGAGCAGCTCTTTTGTGGCCTCGGGAATGGGGGAGTCAAGTATTTCGCAAAACGCATCGAACCCCTCTGGTGAAAGGCGGGTTGCCGACGCTTCAACGACACCGTTGTCGAGGCGCTCGTCAAGGTGGGCAGTTGTCTGCTCCATGAATATCCTTTCACTCATAACGATGTTCTCCCTGTGCGCGCGGATGACGTTCCAACTAAAGTGCTCGACCAGCTGCTCGGCTGTGCGCGGCGTGGTGTCCGGCGCGATGCTTGTTTGTCCGGCGAGCCAGCCCAGCAGCGCCTCGGGCGTGCCAAAGCGGGCGCGCAGCTCGCCCAGATCCAGGTCGCGATCGCGCTTGGAAAGGCGGCGGCCATCCGGTGCCATGAGCAGCGGAATGTGTGCGTAGTGCGGTGTGGGCAGTCCCAGCAGGTGCTGCAGATAGATTTGGCGCGGCGTGGAGCCCAGCAGGTCGCATCCGCGCACGACCTCGGTGACGCCCATGGCGGCATCGTCAACCACCACGGCCAACTGGTAGGCAAACACGCCGTCGCTGCGGCGCACCAAAAAGTCGCCGCACTCGGTGGCGAGTGCCTCGCATTGGGCGCCATACGTACGGTCCACAAACTCGACTACATCCTCTGTGAGGTCGTCGACGGCGGGCACGCGCAGGCGCGTGGCCGGGGCGCGCAGGGCACTGCGGCGGGCGACCTCTTCGGCAGAAAGGCCTCGGCAGGCGCCGCGGTAGATGGGCGTGCCGTCGCTGGCGTGCGGTGCGCTTGCGGCGTGGAGCTCGGCGCGCGTGCAAAAGCAGGGGTAGGTGAGGCCGGCGTCTTGCAGCTGGTGCAGGGCGGCCTCGTATAGATTCAGGCGATCGTGCTGGTAGTAGGGGCCTTCGTCCCATTCGAGCCCCAGCCAAGCGAGGTCGTCGATGAGCTGGGCGGCGAGTTCCGGGCGCTTGCAGCGATCGTCCAGGTCCTCGATGCGCAGCACGATGCGGCCGCCCTGGCTGCGGGCCGAAAGCCATGCGCACAGGCAGCTGAACACGTTGCCCAGGTGCATGCGGCCCGAGGGCGACGGGGCAAAGCGGCCCACGACGGGCGCGAGGGCGGGGGTGAGCTTTCTGTTGGGTGCCGTCGACGTGGCCACGGCGGGCGTTGCTATGTTGCATGCGTTGATATCCATGCGGACGAGTATAGCGCGGGGTGAGGTGGGGGAGGCGTCGTCGTTGCTCGCAAGTTGCCGAGGGCGCGCATTGTGTGCAGCGGACTGTCGGCTCAACACTTTGATTGCCGCCCACGAGCTCAGCTCTTTCAACCCCCTCAAACGACAGAAACCCCGGCAGCTCTTCGCAACTGCCGGGGTTTCCGCGGAAAAGGGGGACATGATCCTCGAGCGAACGGCAAAGGGGCAAACCGTTTTCGCTCAACTGCTTTATGCCCCTCGTCCGGCGGTTCAATCAGTGCGCGTCACGCCCACACAAAGCCGCTACACCTGTGATGGAGGTGTGAAGTGGTATCTATTACTGGCGCGGGCCATGCCAAGGAGCGCCCCAGGCTGCCGGCAGATAAGGAACGTTCCCAAGTGCCGGGCTTGGGTGGGACTTTTGTCCCATTCGACGTCCCGTTGGCCCAGATATTCGCCATCTATGCCCGTAAACGTGGGACAATGACGCTGTTAGTATCACAGACAAAGGATGTGCCTATGAACGCCCCCGTTGCCAAGACCTGTCGGCAGCGCCGCCTATTCGCGCGATTCGCTTCCGTCTGCGCGCTCGTCGCGCTCGTGTTGTTGCTGTTGCCTGCCGCCGCGCACGCCGACGGCTACTCCATGAGCCAAACCTACATCGGCACCACAGTCGAGGCCGATGGCTCGCTGACCGTTGTCGAGGGACGCCAGTTCGATTTCGACGATGACATTAACGGCCTGTATTGGGATATCAATACAGGCTCTAACCAGCAAGGCGGCTCGGTGGGCGTCAATGTGCTGAGCGTCGAGGAAGATGACACCGCGTTTAACAAGGTTGACAGTGCAAACAAAGGCGACAACGGCGTTTACACGGTGGAACAGTCCGACGACGGCGTGAGAATCAAGGTATTCAGCCCTCACGAGAGCGGCGACAGCGCAATCTTTTACGTGAGCTACACCATGACCGGTGCGGTCATGAACTGGTCAGATACCGCCGAGCTCTACTGGAAGTTTGTGGGCGACGGCTGGTCGGCGGATTCCGATGACGTCGAGATGGAAGTCTACTTCGCAAACGCTGCTGCCGGGACGGCGGCCGTCAAGGGCGATAACTTCCGCGCATGGGGCCACGGTCCGCTGACGGGCGACGTGTCGCTCGACGCGGACGAGCCCATGGTTACCTATACCATTCCCTGCGTGCATCAGGGCGAGTTCGCCGAGGCGCGCGTGGTCTTTCCCAGCGATTGGGTACCGCAACTTGCCGCCTCGAGCGAGGAACGTCTGCCGACGATCTTAAGCGAGGAGAAAGCCTGGGCCGAGGAGGCCAACGCCCGCCGTGCCCATGCGCGCATGATCGCCAACGTGCTTGCCGTGGTGAGTGTTGTCGCGGCGGTGGCCTTTACCGGCACAATCGTCGTGCTCAAGCTGCGCCGCCGCAAGCCGAAGCCGCTGTTCCAGGACGAGTATTTCCGCGATGTGCCCTCGGCAGACCATCCTGCCGTGCTTTCGGCTCTTATGAGCTGGAACGAGGTGCCCGACCAGGCATATATCGCCACGCTCATGAAGCTCACTGACGAACGCGTGATCAAGCTCGAGCAGGCGACCGTGACCAAGGCCAAGAAGGGCCTGCTGGGGCGCGAAAAAGAAGAGCAGACGTACCGCGTGACGGTGAGTGATGCGGGCTGGAAATCGGCCAAGGGCATTGACCACATGGTGCTCAAGGTGTTCTTTGCCGGCGTAAAGCCCGACGAGAACGGCGACCGCTCGCGCACGTTTGACGAGCTGCAACATTACGTCAAGCAGCACGCTACGCCCGTGGGCGACAAGCTCGAGGACTATCAGAATACCGTTAAGGGCAAGCTGGCCGACAGCGAGTATGTTGCTTCGGACGGTATTGTCTCGATGGTGTTTTGCCTGGTCCTTGGTATCTTGGTCGCCTTTATTCCCGTGGGATCCATCTTCTTTACCGATGGCGCGCAGGCGAGTATTATCGCCGCGGTGATCTCGGTGCCCATCGTGCTGGTGGGCATTGGTGTGGGTCTTACCTTCCGCCGCTTTACGCCGGAGGGCGCCGAGGTGGCGGCCCGTTGCAAGGCGCTTAAGCATTGGCTCGAGGACTTCACACGCCTAAAGGAAGCCGTCCCGGGCGACCTGGTGCTGTGGAACAAGCTGCTGATAATGGGCGCGGCACTGGGCGTTTCGAAGGAAGTGCTGCGCCAGCTTGCCGAAGCCGTGCCTCCTGAGGTGCGCGAGGCCGACGGCTTCTACGACAATTACCCCTGCTACTGGTGGTACTACCATCACTATGGCAACGAGTCGCCGATGGATTCGTTTGACGGCGTGTATCACGAGAGCATCCGCGAGCTCGCGTCGAGCTCGGATAGCTCGGGCGGCGGCGGAGGCGGCGGCTTCTCTGGCGGCGGTGGTGGCGGCGCCGGCGGAGGCGGCGGCGGAACGTTCTAGTGAGCGCAAATCATGGGGCGGGCTTTCCCCGGCGGCTGTCGGGGGAAGCCCGCCCCATTTTTATGTGTCGACGGGGGCCGATTCTTCCACTTTTCGCTCTGTGGGGAGGGGTGGTGGGCAAAAAATGCCAAATATGAGTACTGTTGCTTTGTTGGTAACATATTTTTGTGCTTATAATGAGGCTCCAAATGAGATTCTTTCTCGTTAGAAGCCTCTTTTATTCTACATTTGGGGAAAACGTTGGTTCACGCGGCTTGCCGACACACTAAATGGACCCGAAAAATGTCAAAATCGCTGTTACTAAAAAGGTAACAGTACTCATATTTGATGTTTTTTGCCCACGAGCTCTTGAACCGGCATCGAAAACGGACCGAGCGGCACTTAGGGACGTTCCTTTTATGCCGGCAGTTTAGGAACGTCCCCGGATGCCGGCACTTGGGGACACTCCCTTGGCCGCCGGGTTAGGCGGTCAGGTCCAGTTCGTAGAGGAAGCTTTCGCGTGGCATGGCGTGGCGGCGTTCTTCGCGGTTGGCGCGATGCGTGGCCGTGCGCTTAAAGCCGTGCAGCTCGTAGAACTTCCACGAGCAGTTGGAGTCGGTGTACAGGTGCGCCCTCGTTGCCCCGCGTGAGGACAGGTGCGAGACAGCGGCATCGAGCAGCACTGAACCCACACCCAATCCATGAACATCGGGGTCAACGGCGAGTAGCGTGACCTCGTTGTCATGCGGCAGCGGGCTACTTTCGAGCAAGCGATTGTTGGTCCGAATGGTGGCACGCACAAACGAGAGATATTCGGCGCACGTCTCGGGTTCCAGTTCGCGCATCTGCGACAGCAGCGCGCGCTCGGTATCCATCCAGTGCTCGTCGATGTTGACGCCAGAGTTCTGCCCTGCGCGCGCAAGCGCAATGCCGCGCGCCTCGCCATCGATCACGGCGACCTGCGAAAACGTCGAGGACGAAAGGCAATAGGCAAGATCGCACGCGGCCTCAAGGCGGTTGTACTCATCGTTATCCGAGTTGTTGTGCCAAAGCTGCTGCAGGATCAGTGCGATGGCTTCGAAGTCTTCGGTATCAAACGGTCGGTAGAGAACCCGCGAGACCATGTTGCCTCTTTCTTTTGCGGATGCATATCGAGCAAAGTTCTACCACGCCATTGGCATCTAAATATGGTGCCCCTGTGTTCCATCAACTCACCGCGGTCAGCGCCTCGCCCAAACCATCCGCTCGCGAGCTTTTTCTGCACATGCGGCCGTTGCGGGGTGCATCGCCGCGCTCGATGCGCTACATTGAATCAGTATTTTCAATGCCGCTGCGCGAGCGCTGCAGATCGACGTATCACCGACTCACAGAGCACGGCGGCGTACCAGACAGGAGGACTGCATGGGATCTGATGTGAAGATCGCACGCGCGTTGATCTCGGTTACCGATAAGACGGGTGTCGTCGATTTCGCACGGACGCTGGTTGACGACTTTGGCGTCGAGATTATCTCTACGGGTGGCACGGCTCGTGCCATTGAGGATGCGGGCGTTCCCGTAACCCCCATCGAGGAGTTCACGGGCTATCCCGAGATGATGGACGGCCGCGTCAAGACCCTGCACCCCAAGGTTCACGGCGCGCTGCTGGCCCGCCGCGATTCCGAGCAGCACATGCAGGAGGCCGCTCAGCACGGCATTAAGATGATCGACCTGGTCGTTGTCAACCTGTACGAGTTCGAGAAGACTGTCGCCAACCCCGAGGTCACCTTCGCGGACGCCATCGAGCACATCGACATCGGCGGCCCCTCCATGCTGCGCTCTGCCGCCAAGAATGCCGCGAGCGTTACCGTCATCTCCGACCCGGCCGACTACGACGCCGTCCTGGCCGAGATGCACGAGACCGGCGGCTGCACCACGCTTGCCACCCGTCGTCGCCTGCAGGTGAAGGTCTACCAGACCACCGCCGCCTACGACACGGCCATCTCCCGTTGGCTTGCCGCTCAGGCAAGCGACGTGGCGGACACCTCCGCTAAGCTCGAGATCTCGCTGGAGAAGGTCGATGACCTTCGCTATGGTGAGAACCCGCAGCAGAAGGCCACGGTTTATCGCTTTGCCGAGGGCTGCGAGAACACCGCGAGCTCGCAGTTCCCGCTCGTGGGCTCCGAGCAGATCCAGGGCAAGCCGCTCAGCTACAACAACTATCTGGACGCCGACGCCGCCTGGAACCTGGTCCGCGAGTTCGACGAGCCGGCCTGCGTGATCCTCAAGCACCAGAACCCCTGCGGCTCTGCCGTTGCTAAGGACATCACGGCCGCCTACGACCGCGCCTTCGCCTGCGATCCCAAGAGCGCCTTTGGCGGCATCATCGCCTGCAACCGCGAGGTTCCCTTTGATCTGGTTGAGCACTTTGCCGATCAGAACAAGCAGTTCGTCGAGGTCATCATCGCCCCGGGCTACACCGACGAGGCGCTCGAGCGCATGGCCAAGCGCCCCAACCTGCGCGTGCTGGCCACCGGCGGCGTGGACCACGGCGCCCAGGTGGAGCTGCGCTCCATCGACGGCGGCATGCTGGTGCAGGAGGTCGACCACGTGACCGAGGACCCCGCGACCTTTACGTTCCCCACTGACCGCAAGCCCACCGACGCCGAGATGGCCGAGCTCGAGTTTGCCTGGAAGGTCTGCAAGGGCGTAAAGTCCAACGCCATCCTGGTTTCCAAGGGCAAGGCCGGCATTGGCATGGGCCCGGGTCAGCCCAACCGCGTGGATTCTGCGCTGTTTGCCTGCGAGCGCGCCGAGGACTTCTGCGAGCGCGAGGGCGTGGAGAAGGGCGGCTTTGCCTGCGCAAGCGACGCATTCTTCCCGTTCCGCGACAACGTCGACGTGCTTGCCGAGCATGGTGTGACCTGCATCATTCAGCCCGGCGGCTCCAAGCGCGACGACGAGAGCATCCAGGCCTGCAACGAGCATGGTATTGCGATGGTCTTTACGGGCGCTCGCCACTTCCGCCACTAAGTAGGGAAGCGGCGCTGCGGCTTGCCCAGCCACCGCACCTTGCCGTTCATTCGTCGCTCGCGTACCCAAGTACGCGTCGCTCCTCTTTCACGGCAATCTACGGCACCTGGGCAACCCTCGCCGACCTGTTAGGTTGACTGGGGAGGATGGGATGCGATCTCGTCCCTTGGACTGGCCTCGCTTCTAAAATAATCTCCGCAAAAGACGGCTGCTCCGTTTGGAGTGCCGTCTTTTTGGTATAAGAGGACGGAATGACTAACACGAAAGGTACAACCATGCCCCAGATTGATGATGCCGAGCTGTTTGGCAATGCCGAGGACCAGCGTGCGTACGAGGACTTTTGCGCCAATCAGGAGGCGGTCGAGAAGTTTACGCTCGACAAGCCCGCGCTCATCTGCCGTTGGCGCATGTCCAACAAAAAGGTGCCCATGCTCAACCGCCACATCCGTGCGCTATCCGAGCGCCTGGTGCAGGGTGAGCCGCTTACCCACAACATGCTCAGTTGGGCCAAGCAGCACGTTGAGTGGTCGCTTGCCGAGGGCGATTACACCGCACGCGACGGCGTGCTCATGCTGGTGATCGACATCAACGGCAACGCCGCCATGACGGTGGGGGAGTACGAGCCGCTGGCTGATACGTCGGCCCGGGCGCTGCGTGCCCGTTCTGCCGAGGCTCGCTCCGAAGCCGACGAGACCGGCGTGGCGCCCGAGCTGCTCGCTGCCGTCAACGACGGCGAGCTTGCCTTTGTAGCGCCGGCAGACGAGTGCCTGTGCGGCACGGCGACGCTCATTGAGCAGCTGGCCCAGACCAAGGGCATCCCGGTCACGCGCGTGGACATTCCCGCACAGCTCAAGGGTGCGCTGTTCCTGGTGAGCGACGAGCACGGCGTGGTCCCCGCAACCGAGACGGACGCCGCCGAGGCCGACGCCGCCACGGTCGCCTTCTTCGCCGAAGGCTACGAAAAGCTCCGCGCCCGCCGCTCCTAACCTCAAGGCGGGGTGGGCTTACTGAAGCGAGCGAGCGCGTTCGATGGCGTAGGCGAGCGACAGCTGCTCCATCTCCGGGGCGCATTTGTAGCTCAGTCCGGTGAGGGCTGTCACCTTATCGAGGCGATATCGAATCGTGTTCGGGTGCTGGCTCGTCTGTTTGGCGGTTCGCTCGATACGTCGGCCGTTCTCGATGAATGCGGCGAGTGTGGATTCCAGTTCGCTGCCATGCTCGCTGTCGTGCTCGCGTATCGGCGAGAGAATCGCCTCCGAGAACGATCGCATCTCCGGGGTTTCCGCAAAAGGCATCACGGTTCTCAGGATGCCGAGCTGCGCATAGCGGACGGGACCCTCGGCTCGTTGACAAGATAGGCGCTGTGCGTAAATCGCCTGCGAGATCGCCTGCGCCACTGCCTCGTCTCCAAACAGAACATCGCTGATGCCGAGCCCTACCGCTCCGCCATCGATACCGCTAGCCTCGATGAGCTCCGTGAGCGCCTGCACGATTCGCTCCACATCGAGCGCCTGCTCCGAGTCGCTTGTCGCTACGAATAACAAACCTCCGTCATAGGGTGCCAGCATGTTGTGGCATCCGGCGAGGGTCGATTTTGCACAGAGACGTTCGATTTGCAAAAACGTACGCGGGTCGAGGGGTTCTGCAAACGATGCGAACAGGGCGACCGCTTCGTCCAGAAATGACGGGTTGAGGCTTCGGATGCGTCGGCAGATCGACTCGGGCGATGCGTCTGTCCTCAGGGCATCGATCTCGCGCTGTGCGAAGTCGATGGACGCGAGCTGCTCGATATGCCGTTTGACCTCATAGATGACGCTGTCAAAGAACAGTGAGTCGTCGGTCGTGAGAAAGACCGGGTAGTGCCGCGCGTTGGCGTAGCGGATGGCTTGGTCGGGAATCGGAATGTGCAGGACGTTTTTGATGATGAGACCGCTCGTTCCCTTGGCGACGAGGTATTTCACGGCTTCGGTGATGAGGTATGGGTCGTCCTTCGCATAGAGGAAGGTGCTGAGGACGATCTCGTCTGGGCTGAAGTTGACGCGCTGATACTTGTTCTTGAGGCCGGGCATGAGTTCATAATCGAGAATCCCGACGCCGGAAACGGCACGCGAGACGCCATCGCTGCCGGCGATTAGGCGGACTGACCCCTCATATTCCCTTGAGAAGTCCGAGATGGTGTATAGCATCAGCATCACCTTGTAAATCACTACAACAAGTACCGGTATAAATAGGATAATCGCACATCTATATGCCGTTGATGCGAGAAATAGTTCAAATACCTGCTGATAGAACGAAAAATCAGATTGAGAATCGTTGTAGATTCCAACAATAAGTGATCCTTGGCGGCATCGTTACTAAACCGTACAGTGAAGCAACGTAAAGCTTTCGCTGAGAGGAGCGATGATGGGGCAGATGGTGGTGCTATCGGCCGAGGAAGTTTCCAAGGTGCTGACGATCGAGGATGCGATCGCTGCCGTGGAGGAGGCATATCGCCAGAAGGCAACGGGCAAGGGTGTTGCGTGGCCGATGGTATATGAGCAATTCGAACCCGGCGTGGCCGATATGGATATCCGCTCGGGCGAGTTGGCGGGAAGCGGCCTCTTCGGTCTCAAACTCACCGCCTGGTTCTCCCAGAATCCCAAAAAGGGGCTGCCCGAGATCTTTGGCACCACGCTGCTGTGCGACAACGCGACGGGCGAGCCGTTGGCGCTGCTCAATGCCTCCGCCGTCACTGGGCTTCGCACCGGTGCCGCCGCTGCGCTCGGTGCCAAGTGGCTGGCTCGGGCGGACGCGTCCAAACTGCTTGTTGCGGGTGCCGGCCACATGAGCACCTACATGGTGGCGGGCGTGCTCGCCGCCTGTCCCAAAGTGAGCGAGGTCAAGGTGTGGGAGCCGGTTTCCGATGCCGCGCCCGAGGCCCGCGTCGATCGCATGCGAGACGAGGTCGCCCATATCTTGGGCGCCTGCGAGCATGCTCGCGAGGCATCCTCCTATTCCATCGAGGCGACGGCCGACGGCCAAGGTGCCGCGGCAGAGGCCGACATCATCGTGACGATCACGCCGGCGACCAAGCCCATCATCCCCGATGCATGGGTGCGTCCCGGTACGCATGTCTCCTGCGTCGGTGCCGACATGCCCGGCAAGCAGGAGCTCGCCTCGGCACTTGTCGCCCGTGCCGCTGTTTACGTCGACGACCGCGAGCAATCGGTCGCGTCCGGTGAGCTGGAGATTCCAGTTGCCGAGGGTGCCATCACGCCCGAGGACATCAAAGCGGAGCTCGGCGAAGTCATCGCCGGCAAGGCTGCGGGGCGTTCGGATGACGAGCAGGTGACGGTGTTCGATACGTCGGGCATCGCCGTTCAGGACCTTTCGGCATCGAAAATCGCCTACGACCGCGCCGTCGAGGCGGGGCTGGGCACCGTGGTGGAACTGTAGGAAAGTCAAGGAAAGGAAGCGACAATGCAGATCAAGGATTTCGCCGTCGAGCAGTGGATGAACGAGTGGGAGACCAAGTGCACCTACAACGTTGCGGAGACGTGCGTCTACTCCCTCACGCTCGACCAGCTGTTCGAGCTTACGAACACCGACAAGAAGGCGTGGCTCGATAGCCTGTGCTCGCGCCGATTCACCTACGGAGACATCGAGGGGCAGCCCGGCTTCCTCGAGGGGGTCGCGCGTCTCTATAAGACGGTTGAGCCCGGGCATATCGTGCCCACGCACGGCGCGACCGGCGCCAACTCCCTGGTTATTTCCACGCTCGTCGAACCGGGCGACCACGTGGTCTCCGTCAAGCCCACCTACCAGCAGCTTTACTCGATTCCCGAGATGTGCGGTGCGAAGGTCGATATCCTTCAGCTCGATCGCAAGAACGGCTACCACGTCGACGTCGACGCGCTCGATGCCCTGGTGACCGACGATACCAAGCTCATCTGCATCAATAACCCGGACAACCCCACGGGCGCCCTGCTCGACACCGATACGCTCAAGGCGATTGTCGAGGTCGCGCGCAAACACGACGCGTGGCTGCTCTGCGACGAGGTCTACCGTCTGCTTACTCAGACGGATGAGTACTGCGAGTCCGTGATCGACCTGTACGACAAGGCCGTCGTCACCGCATCCATGTCCAAGGTCTGGTCGTTCGCCGGTCTGCGTCTGGGCTGGGCGGTCACCAAGAGCCCGGAGCTCCGCCGCGCGCTGCTCTCGCATCGCGACTACAACCTGATCTCCGCCGGCATATTCAGCGAGTCGGTGGCGGAGCTGATTCTGGGCAACGCTTCCGTGATCCTTGAGCGCAGCCGTCGCATCGTCCGTCAGAACCTTGCTGTTCTGGAGAAGTGGGTCGAGAGCGAGCCGCACCTGTCGTTCGTCAAGCCCGAGGCGGGTACCACCGCACTTGTGTATTACGACTACGACATCGACTCCAGGACGTTCTGCATCGACATGATTAAGAAGTCCGGCGCGCTCGTCACCCCGGGCGATTGCTTCGAGGAGCCCAAGAGCATGCGCATCGGCTATGCATACTCCGATAACACCGACGACTTGCGGAAAGGCCTGGATGCTATCTCTGCGTACATGCGTACGCTCGAGTAGAGGATCGAGGTCGAAGTGATGGGGCCGATCGGTTTAGGACCGGTCGGCCCCTATTTTCTCTTAAGACTGCCGAACACTTTTGTCACATTAGGTGCCCACGGGGTCGTATCTCTGCGACGCCGTGGGCATAATGGTGTGAAAGGTGCAAGTTACGTGAAATGGGAGGACACATGGCGCTGATCTATGTCGTTGAGGACGACGATCCCATTCGTCGCGAGCTTGCCGATATCCTTGCCCGCGCCGGTTTTGAGGTTGAGGCCTGCGAATCGTTTGAGCATGTCTCGCGCGATATTCTCGCCGCCGCGCCCGACCTGGTGCTGCTCGACCTCACGCTTCCTGTCAAAGATGGCCAGCACATCTGCCACGAGGTCCGCCGCGAATCCGAGGTTCCCATCATCGTCCTCACGTCGCGCGCGACCGAGATCGACGAGGTCATGGCCATGACGCTCGGCGCGGACGACTTTGTTCCCAAGCCCTACAGCGCCCGTGTGCTCGTGGCGCGCATCAATGCCTTGCTGCGTCGCACCTCGGCGGCAGGCGAGCGCAGCACGCTCGTCCACAAGGGACTGGAGCTTGACCTCGCCCGCTCCATGGTCACCAATACGGCAACCGGCGACAGTACCGAGCTCACCAAAAACGAGCTGCGTATCCTCTCGCTGCTTCTGAGCCGTGCAGGCAAGATCGTTTCGCGCTCGGCCATCATGCAGGACCTGTGGGACTCCGACGCCTTCGTGGACGACAATACGCTCACCGTCAACATCAACCGCCTGCGCACCACGCTCGAAAAAATCGGCATCAAGGGGTATTTGACTACGCATCGCGGCCAAGGCTATTCGGTCTAGGGGCCGGCTATGTCGTTTGGCAAGTTCTTTAAAGACGCGCTGCTTCCCGTCACCGTGTGGACGTGCGGCGTGCTGCTGAGCTGCTTTGTGCTGACGGTCGCCGGCGCACCCGTTTCTATCGTGGTCGTGGCGGTCGGCGTGTCCTTTATCTTCGGTATGCTCGGCATCGTGATCGAGTACGCGCGTCGTCGTCGTTTTCTGCGCCAGCTGGAGCGTGCGGCAGAGGAGCTCGAGAGTCCCGCATGGGTGCAGGAGATGGTGCAATGCCCGACCTATGCCGAGGGCGAGCTCGAATACGAGGTCTTGCGCCGGGTGGGCAAAGCTGCCTGCGACGAGGTTGCCGAAGGCCGGCGTCAGACCGATGACTATCGCGACTATATCGAGAGCTGGGTCCACGAGGCCAAGCTGCCCTTGGCGGCGGCCCATCTAATTTTGGAAAACCTGGACGGCAGCGAAGACGACCTGTCGCGCGTGGACGACCTGGGCCGTGAGTTGGCTCGCGTGGAGCGCTATATCGACCAGGCGCTGTACTACGCGCGCTCGGAAGTCGTGGAGCGCGACTACCTGATTCGCCGCTGGGATCTCAAGACCCTGGTGATGGGCGCGATCAAGGCCAATGCGCGTGAGCTCATCGCGGCGCACGTGGCCCCGGTGTGCGAGAACCTCGACTTTGAGGTGTTTACCGACGAGAAGTGGCTCGAGTTTATTCTGGGCCAGCTCATTCAGAACAGCATTAAATATGCGCGTGAGGACGGCGCAAAGATCGTGTTTTCGGGCGCGTTGCTGGACGAGGGCCTGGCAAGCGAGCGCATCGAGCTTACCGTCGCGGACAACGGCTGCGGCGTGTGTACGGCAGACCTGCCGCGCGTGTTCGAGAAGGGTTTTACCGGCGACAACGGCCGCACCACCAAGCGCGCAACGGGCATCGGCCTCTACCTGGTGGCACGTCTGTGCTCCAAGATGGGCATCGACGTCACCGCATCGTCCGAGCCCAGCGAAGGCTTCGTCGTCACATTCGCCTTCTCAACCAACAAGTTCCAATATTTCGAGTAACGCACGCGGCAGACGTCCGCCCAAACAAAAACGTGCCGCCCCAAACAAAAATGTGCCGCCCCAATCGGGGCGGCACGCCATCTTTCTTATCAGCCAACTCGTTGAAGTAAGGCTGCGAAGGCCGCGGGGCCGGGAGGGGTTTCCTAAGGGCACATCCCGCAGCCGCAACGCGGCGAGGACGTGCCCGTGGAAACCCCGCAGGTCCCGCGGCCGGTGGGAGCAACGCTACTTCACGACCAAGATGTCGCAGTCCGTATTGCGCAGCAGGAACGTCGAAATCGAGCCCAGTAGCGCGTACTTAATTGAGGACAGGCCGCGGGCGCCGCAGAGCACCAGATCGGGCTTGACCACGTCGAGCATCTCATCCTTAAGCGTCTCACGAATGCGGCCGGTACGAATCATGACCTCGACCTCGGGAATGTCGGGATTGGCCTTGGCCTCCTCGAGCTGCTTGGCGATGGAGTTGTTAAAGGCCTCCTCCAAGCCGTTGACCAGGTCGACCGGATAGGAACCGGCGCTCTCGAGCGCGGTGGAGTCGATGACGTGGCCGATGATCAGCTTAGCGCCGTTGTTCGCGGCGACCTTGATGGCGCGTGCGAGCACAAAATCCTGCTGCTCAGTACCGTCGAGTGAAACAAATACCTTGGTATAGCCCTCGTTCATGGTTTCCTCCTTGGTCTATCGCACGGGCGCGGGGCTCGTGCGTCGGGCGGGCGCGGGCGCGTTGGCCGCCGGACACTTTATCTTGTTGCAGTTATACCCAAGGATTTCGGTTTGACCGCTCGCAATTCTGTGAACGGGCGAGTTTTTTGGTAAGGGTAGGCACAGGCGTGCCGCCAACGGTTGATAATGGAACATCGCCCGCATCGTCCGCAGAACATCTACCGGCGGGTGTCTAATGAGGGGGTCCCTTTGGATATCATCGAGCTTCTAAAATCTGCCTTCATGGGCCTGGTCGAGGGCATCACCGAATGGCTGCCTGTTTCGTCGACCGGTCACATGATCTTGGTGGACGAGTTCGTCAAGATGAACGTGAGCGAGACGTTCTGGAATATGTTCCTGGTCGTGATTCAGCTTGGCGCCATTTTGGCCGTCTGCGTCCTGTTCTTCTACGACCTTAATCCGTTTTCCCCCAGCAAGGGCAAGGAGGGCCGTCGCGACACTTGGGTGCTGTGGGGCAAGATTGTGCTCGGCTGCATTCCCGCCGCGGCGATCGGTCTGCCGCTCAACGACTGGATGGAGGAGCATTTCTACAATGCTCCCGTCGTGGCGCTGGCGCTCATTGTGTACGGCGTGCTGTTTATCGTGATTGAGAACTGGCGCGCGAACAAGCGCGACCAGGCCGCTCTTGCCGGTTCGTTTGGTTCTCGTGCTGTGGCGCCGGGTGGACGCCCCGCCGGTGCGCACTTTGCGGCGCCCGCCGCGGCTACCGCTGAGGATGAGGGCGATGACGATAGCCTGGACTTTGGCTCCATCGCCACGCTCGAGGACCTGAGCTGGAAGACTGCGCTGGGTATCGGCTGCTTCCAGGTGCTTTCGCTGGTGCCTGGTACGTCTCGTTCCGGTTCTACCATCATCGGTGGCCTGCTTTTGGGCTGCACGCGTTCGGTGGCGTCCAAGTTTACGTTCTTCCTGGCTATTCCCGTTATGTTTGGCGCAAGTGCGCTCAAGCTGGTCAAGTACTTCATCAAGGGCGGCACGTTCGGCGCCAACGAGGTCGCTATCTTGGGCGTGGGCTGCGTTGTGGCCTTTGTGGTTTCGCTCATCGCCATCAAGTGGCTCATGGGATTCGTCCGCCGTCACGACTTTAAGTGCTTCGGTGTTTACCGCATCATCCTGGGCATCGTAGTGCTCGCGTACTTCTTTGTCCTGGAGCCTATGCTCGGCCTCTAGCTTGGTTGACGCTGCGCGGCGGCCAGAGCGACAACTTGTCATTCAAAGGGGGTGGCATGACCAAAAGGTCTATGCCGCCCTCTTTTCATGCCAATTTGTTCGCCTTGGCCGCCGCTCGCTGCTGCTGCCATGACATCGGCGGTTTCGTGATTGTCAATAGATTGGTGCAGACTAACCTGACCCCATTGCACCAAATCTGCTGGGGTGGGCCTGACGGCGGCGCACGGAGTCGTGGTGTGATTTGCGTCGGTGTCCGCGCGGCTCGGTATACTGGTACGGCTCAAACTATGGCGCTGCCCGCAGGCGCGCCGTCCGTCAGATGAGGAGCCGCCCATGACCCAGCCCCTGCCCTGGGAAAAGAACACTGCGGTACCCGTGCCGCCCGCGCCGGAACCCGTGCCGCTCGATGCGTACACCGCCCCCGCCGCGCCGGAACCCGAGCTCGTTCCGCTCGACATCTACGACGCCCCGGCTCCGGCGCCCAAACCCGCCAAGCCGCTCGTCGATATCGATAGCCTGAACCCCGCCCAGCGCGAGGCGGTCCTGACCACCGAGGGCCCGCTGCTGGTCCTTGCCGGCGCCGGCTCGGGCAAGACCCGCGTCCTGACCTTCCGCATCGCGCATATGCTCGGCGACTTGGGCGTTAAGCCCTGGCAGATTCTTGCCATCACGTTTACCAACAAGGCCGCGGCCGAGATGCGCGAGCGTCTGGCGGCACTTATTCCCAGTGGCACCCGCGGCATGTGGGTGTGCACCTTCCACGCCATGTGTGTGCGCATGCTGCGCGAGGACGCCGATCTGCTGGGCTACACCGGTCAGTTCACCATCTACGATGATGACGACTCAAAGCGCATGGTGCGCGACATTATGCAGGCGCTCGGCATTGAGCAAAAGCAGTTCCCCATCAACATGATCCGCAGCAAGATCAGCTCGGCTAAAAACGCCATGATCGGGCCCGAGGACATGCTCAAATCCGCCGACAGCCCCAACGACAAAAAGGCCGCGCAGGTCTACCTAGAGCTGGAGCGCCGCCTGCGCGCCGCCAACGCGATGGACTTTGACGACCTGCTCGTGCGCGCGCTCGAGCTGCTGCGCACCCGCCCCGAGGTGCTCGAAAAGTACCAAGAGCGCTTTCGCTACATTAGCGTCGACGAGTATCAGGACACCAACCACGTCCAGTACGAGATCGCCAACCTGCTGGCCGCCAAGTACCAAAACCTCATGGTCGTGGGCGACGACGACCAGTCCATTTATAGCTGGCGTGGCGCCGACATCACCAATATCCTGGACTTTGAGAAGGACTTTAAAGACTGCAAGACCGTCAAGCTGGAGCAGAACTATCGCTCTACGGGCCATATCCTGAGCGCCGCCAACGCCGTGGTGCGCCACAACTCGCAGCGCAAGGACAAGCGCCTGTTTACGGCCGAGGGCGACGGCGAGAAGATCCAGGCCTTCCAGGCGAGCGACGAGCGCGACGAGGGCCGCTGGATTGCCGGCGAGATCGAAAAGCTGCATGCCAAGGGCACGAGCTACGACGACATCGCCGTGTTCTACCGCACCAACGCTCAGTCGCGCATTCTCGAAGATATGTTCCTGCGCGCGGGCGTGCCCTACAAGATCGTGGGCGGCACGCGATTCTTCGACCGTGCCGAGATCCGCGACGTCATGGCCTACCTCAAGATGATCGTGAACCCGGCCGACGAGATGAGCGTTAAACGCGTCATCAACACGCCGCGTCGTGGCATCGGCTCCACCTCGATCCAAAAGATCGAGCAGCTGGCGCGCGACAACCGCTGCTCGTTCTTTCAGGCCTGCGAGATCGCGTGCGCCGAGACCGGCATGTTTAGCGCCAAGGTCCGCAATGGCCTGTCGAGCTTTGTGTCGCTGGTGCGCGAGGGCCGCCGCATGGACGGCGAGCTGAAGGACGTCGTCGAGATGATTGTCGACAAGACGGGTCTGCTGCAGGCCTTCCGCGCCGAGGGCACCATGGAGTCCGAGAGCCGCGCCGAGAACATTCAGGAATTCTTGGGCGTTGCTGCCGAATTTGAAGAGACGCACGAGGATATCGAGGGCACGCTCGAGAGCCTAGAAGAGCTGCGCGCGGCCGGTGTTGCCGATGTGCCGGCCGGCGCTGAGCCCGAGCCCGTTGTGGTGAGTGCGCCCGCGCCCGAGCCGGGGCCGTCCGCCCCGGCATCCTCGTTTGAGGCGCTCGTTGGCGCGCGCGATGCCGCAGGTTCCAATCCGCTCGATAGCCTAGCCGCCCCGGCGCTCTCGCCGCAGGATGCCCTGGCCGCCGCCATCGCGGGTAACGCCTATGCCGCGCCGACGGAGATGCCGGTGGGCGCCGTACATGCCGACGAGATCGAGCGCACCTACGGTCCGCTCACCTGCAAGGCGCTGCCGGCACTCATGGAGTGGCTGGCCCTGCGCTCCGACTTGGATTCTCTGGCCGGCGAGACGCATGCCATCACCATGATGACCATCCACTCCGCCAAGGGCCTGGAGTTCCCCGCGGTGTTCGTGGCCGGCATGGAGGAGGGCATCTTCCCGCACGTGCACGACTTTGGCGGCAGCGATGACCCGGGCAAGCTCGAGGAGGAGCGTCGCCTGGCCTACGTCGCCATCACGCGTGCCCGTAAGCGCCTGTTCTTGACCTATGCGGCCACGCGTCGCACCTACGGTTCGACCTCTGCCAACCCGCGCTCGCGCTTCCTCAACGAGATTCCGTTTGAGGATATCGAGTTTAGCGGTATCGGCTCTGCCGGTTTTGAGGGCACGGGCTGGGAGAAGCGCGGCGACCGTCACGGCACCTTTGGCTCGGGCATGGGCTCGGATATGTATGGCGGCAAGGTGTTCGGTTCGCATACGCGTTCGACCGGCGGTTCCGGTTCGCGCGGCGGATCGAGCTTTGACGACTTCTTTGGCGGCAGCAGTTACGGGACCGAGCGCCATCGTGGGGTTTCGCCCGACGCCGGCCGTGTTGCCTCGACCTTTGGCTCGGGCGCGCCGCGAGCCAAAAAGCCCTCGTCCAAGGTGTCCCCGACGGTGGAGCGCAAGGTCGATCGCGCCAGCGCATCGCAGGACTTTGCCGCGGGCGATACCGTGAGCCATAAGACCTTTGGCACGGGTACCGTGATCTCGGTCGCTGGAGACATGATCGAGGTTCAATTCGAAAAGACCGGCCAGACCAAAAAGCTAATGAAGGGCTTCGCTCCTATAGTAAAACTGACCTAGGCGGCTTTCCCAGGCACGGCACCTCGGCCTTCAATCGTCGGGCATGACCTCAAGGTCTATGCCCTCCTCTTTCAGGCCGATCTGCCGCACCTGGAAAACCCGTACATCCGGCTAGGCGGGCGCGCCGGGGGCTTTGGTCGCCTGCTCGGGCAGTCCTGCGCAAGACGGAGGCCACATTAAGTGGCCTCCTTTGCGTGCGGAACTCGCGATCGATGTTGCCCTATACGCCCGCCCAGGTCCTTGGGTAACGTTGCCGGACGAACGTCGCTTTGCTCGTTCGCTTTTTGATCTGGAGAGCCGGGTGGGCTGAATACTTAGACATGGCAAGGGGCTCCCCCGTTGAAGAACGGGGGAGCCCCTTGTTGCGTTTGGGTTGTTGGTGCGACCTAGAGGTGGCTGATGATCAGTTCCATCTTGCCTTCGAGGTCGATGGAACTGACGGTGCTGGGGGCCAGCAGGTGGCTTCCCTTGTGGACGGGGTCGCCGCAGACGGTGCCTTCGCCGTCGATGACCGACAGACACATGAAGGGCCAGCGCTGGTCGAGGGTCTTGCTGCCGTTAACGCGCACGCGATCGACGGTGTAGCAGGGGCAAGACTCGAGCTCGGTCACGCCATCCACCTCGGGTGCGGTCACCGTGCCGTCGGTCGGAGCCTGAGCATCAAAGTTTATGCAGTCGAGGCTCTGCTCAATGTGCAGGGGACGCAGTTTGCCGTCGGTGCCGGGGCGGTCGTAATCGTACAGGCGATACGTCACGTCGCACGACTGCTGCGTTTCCAAAATGAGCGTGCCGGCCTTGATGGCGTGAACGGTACCGGAATCAATCTGGAAAAAGTCGCCCTTGTGGATCGGTACTACGTTGAGCATGTCGTCCCAGCGGCCGTCCTTGATCATCTGTGCGGCCTCGGTGCGGTCTTTAGCGCGCTGGCCGACGATGATCGTGGCGCCGGGCTCGCAATCCAGCACGTACCAGCACTCGGTTTTACCCAGGCTGCCGTTCTCGTGCTCGGCGGCGTACTCGTCGTTGGGATGAATCTGGATCGAAAGGTCGTCCTTGGCGTCCAGAATCTTAATGAGCAGCGGGAACTCCTTGCCCTCGCAATTGCCAAAAAGTTCACGGTGCTCGGCCCACAGCCACGACAGCGTGTGGCCGGCGTACGGTCCCTCAGCAATCTGGCAGTCGCCGTTGGGATGGGCCGAGATAGCCCAGAACTCACCGATGGGACCTTCGGGAATGTCGTAACCAAATACGGTTTCGAGCTGGCGGCCACCCCAGATCTTCTTGCGGAAGAACGGCGTCAGTTTAATCAAATCGGACATATTCATACCTCCATTGTGTTGCGCGGGCGCCGCGCAAAGCAGCGCAAAACGAGCGCCCGCATGACTACAAAAACCTACGCCAACGTTACATTGTGCAACTCAAAGCGGTCGCCGACGTTGCGCGAGGTCGAATACTCAAAGGCGGCGCCGCTGTCCAAAAAGCCAATCTGGGTGAGCTCGAGCAGGGGAGAGCCAGGTTTGGTGTCCAGACGCTCGGCTTCTTCCTCGGTTGCTGCCACGGCGCGAATGGTACGGTGGAAGCTCGAAATCTTCAGCCCACATTGCTCGCGGATGAAGCGGTAGAGCGATTCGTACAGGTCCTTCTTTTTAAGGCCCGGAATCAGCTCGAGGGGCATGTAGGTGTACTCGATAACGATGGGCTTCTCGTCGGCCTGACGCACGCGCACGATGTGATAGGCAAAGTCATCCTCGGCAATTCCTAGCTGGGCTGCGATGTCCGCTGGTGGATTAACAATCGAGAAATCGTAGACCACCGAGGTAACCTTCTCCCCGCGGTGCTCATACGAAAAACCTTGGGCACGGTCGTTTTTGCCCTGGAAAAACGCCTGGCCGGGAAGTCCCGCCGTGTCCTTAACGTAGGTACCCGATCCGCGCCGGCTGGTAATAAGGCCTTCCTCGGTGATTTGTTCAATAGCTCGTTTGACGGTGATTTTGGAAACGCTATAGAGCTCGCAGAACTCAACGACGGTGGGAAGCTTGTCGCCAGGTTTAAGAGCGCCATCCTCAATACTCCGACGAATATCTGCAGCTATCGCCTCGTATTTGGGAATCATGGAACCCCCTTTCCAACTTGATTGAGAATAAAAGAAAGTATAGTCAACGCCTAAGTATCTCTATTGAGCTATTGAAAAGTTCGAGAAAGATAAAATCAAAAGACGCCCCGCTTGTAAAATCAGAGCGTTTTAAATGATAAACATCTGAGTAGTGTCGTGTTGAGGAATGATCGGTCCGAGGACGGGACCGAACCGATATAGCGGCCAGCGAACCGAATCTCGTACTCTGCGTTTCCCCAGATAAAACCTGCCAAAACAAACCTGTCCCTTTTTGGTAGGTTTTTGCCTTGGGAGCGGTACCATACAGGCAATGTTTAAACGAGAAAGGTGGGCTCCCATGGAACCTAAGCAGTACTACATCGGCATTGACGTCGGCGGCACTTCGGTTAAGGAGGGCCTGTTCGACGAGGACGGTAACCTGCTGGCCAAGGCCAGTGTGCCTACGCCTCCCATCGTTGACGCCGCGGGCTTTGCCGCAGTGACCGAGGCCATCGACCAGGTGGTCGCCAAGGCGCAGATTCCGCGTGCCTTTGTGGCAGGCATTGGCCTGGCCGTTCCGTGCCCCATCCCGGCATCGGGCGATGCCAAGGTCAAGGCCAACATTGCCATTAACCTGCCCGAGCTGAGGGTCGCCATTCAAAAGCACTGCCCCGACGCGGTCGTTAAGTACGAGAACGATGCCAACGCCGCTGCCATGGGCGAGGCCTGGCTCGGCTCCGCCAAGGGCGTACAGAACGTGGTGATGGTCACCATTGGTACCGGCGTGGGCGGCGGCGTTATCGTTAACGGCGACGTGGTGTCGGGCGTTGTGGGTGCTGGCGGCGAGATTGGCCACATGTGCCTGAACCCGGCTGAGGAGCGCACCTGCGGCTGTGGCGGTCATGGCCATCTGGAGCAGTATTCCAGCGCCACCGGCGTGGTGAGCAACTACCTTGCTGAGTGCAAGAAAGCGGGCGTCGAGCCCATCGAGCTCACCGGGCCTTCTGATTCCAAGGACGTGTTCCAGGCCTGCCGCGAGGGTGACAAGCTCGCGCTGGCAGCTGCCGATACCATGGCCGACTATCTCGGCCGTGCCCTGGCGCTTATTGCCAACGTGGTTGACCCCGAGATGTTCCTGATCGGTGGCGGCGCGTCCGCTTCGGCCGATGTCTACCTCGACAAGGTCCGCGAGCACTTCCAGCGCTACGCGCTTTCCGCCTCACGCGAGACGCCCATTAAGGTCGCTTCGCTCGGCAACGATGCTGGCATCATCGGCGCCGCCTACGTAGCCCTGCGCGCCGCCGGTAAATAGCTGGTACAAGGGGGTCAGGTTACTTTGCACCAACACGGTGCAAAAGGGATAGTCTTGGTCCCCATGCCTGCCCCAAAATATGCTGTGGCCCTTCCGTCTGCGAAGGCTCGGCATCGGCGTGCTACCATAGCTACGTCTAAGTACACATATCAAGTGGAGGAAACCCATGGCAAACGTTCTTGTCTTTGGTCACCAGAACCCCGATAACGACGCCATCATGAGTGCCGTCGTCCTGTCCCAGCTGCTCAACCAGGTTGAGTATGCCGGCAACACCTACGAGGCCTGTGCCCTTGGTCAGCTTCCGGCCGAGTCCGCCAAGCTGCTCGCCGACGCCGGCATTGCCGAGCCCCGCGTGATCGAGTCCGTCGAGGCCGGTCAGCTCGTCGTCCTCACCGACCACAACGAGTCCGCCCAGTCCGTCGCCGGCCTTAAGGACGCCACGGTCTTTGGTGTCGTCGACCATCACCGCATCGGCGACTTCGAGACCGCCGGCTCGCTGCACTACATCTGCCTGCCCTGGGGCTCCAGCTGCACCATCGTCACCAAGCTCGCCGGCGTGCTCGGCGTTGAGCTTTCCGACGTCCAGGCCAAGCTGCTGCTCTCGGCCATGATGACCGACACGCTCATGCTCAAGAGCCCCACCACCACCGATGTCGACCGCGCCGTCGCCGCCAAGCTCGGCGAGCAGGTGGGCGTCGACCCGGTCAAGTTTGGCATGGAGGTCTTCCTTACCCGTCCGTCCGGCTCCTTCACCGCAGCCGAGATGGTCGGCAACGACATCAAGATGTTCGAGCCCGCCGGCAAGAAGCTGCTCATCGGCCAGTACGAGACCGTCGACAAGAGCCGTGCGCTCGGTATGATCGACGAGATCCGCGAGGCCATGCGCGCCTACGCCGCCGAGAAGGGTGCTGACGGCATTGTCCTGTGCATCACCGACATCATGGAGGAGGGCTCGCAGGTCCTGCTCGAGGGCGAGACCGAGGCTGCTCAGAAGGGCCTGGGCATTGCCGACGAGCACGACGGCGTCTGGATGCCGGGCGTCCTCTCCCGTAAGAAGCAGGTCGCTGCCCCCATCATGGCCGCCTGCTAGGTTCTTTTGACCTAACACCGACGACCGGACCGCGGACGCCCCGCGCTCCGGTCGTTTTTTGTGCACGGCGCCGCATCGTCTCTTGGACAGGCGTGCCCGTGCCGTTGAGCAAATAATGTTCAACCTGTGGTTCCGCTTTTCGGCCGCACCTGCGCGCTTGTCGTGCAGGGTAGGCTAGATGCAAGCGTAATACGTTAGAGCGCGGCGCCGCCACTTGGGCGGGCCGTGCTTTTTTAAGACGGGAGCCATCCCGTGAAAGGAGCCGCCCATGGCAGCAACTGAGCAGCTGTTCAACGTTCGTGAGCGCAAGCGCTTTGAGCGTCACGATATCTGGGAGCGCATCGCCGAGAACGGCACGATTTCCGCCGCCGTCATGGTCTTCGCCGCCATCGCCGCCGTCATTTGCGCCAATACCGATGCCTACGAGGCCATCCATCACTTTTTGGAGACCCCGCTGTATGTGGGTCTGGGCAACCTTACGGCCGGTCTCACCGTTGAGCTTTTCGTCAACGACTTCCTCATGGCGATTTTCTTTTTGCTGGTGGGCATCGAGCTTAAGTACGAGATGACGGTCGGCGAGCTCAAGAATCCGCGTCAGGCCATGCTTCCCATGCTGGCGGCCGTGGGTGGCGTCGTCGTTCCCGCCTGCATCTACCTGATCTTTAACCATGCCGGCGCCCACAACGGTTGGGCCATCCCCATGGCAACCGATATTGCCTTCGCACTGGGCGTGCTGTCGCTTTTGGGCAATCGCGTGCCCAACGGCGTGCGCGTGTTCTTCTCGACGCTCGCCATCGCCGACGACCTCATCTCTATCGCCGCCATCGCCATCTTCTACGGTCAGAGCCCCAATCCGTTTTGGTTGGGCGCCGCCGCGCTTGTGACCTGCGCGCTCGTGTGGCTCAACAAGACGCAGCATTACCGCCTTGCCCCGTATTCGGTACTGGGTCTGCTGTTGTGGTTCTGCATGTTCAAGAGCGGTGTGCACGCCACGCTCGCCGGCGTCATCCTGGCCTTTACCATCCCGGCCAAGTGCGGCGTCAAGCTCGACAGCCTCACCGATTGGCTGGGCGAGTGCCTGCCGCTGCTCGACGACCGCTACGACGACGAGGCACACATCCTGGGTCAGCACGACTTTACCGTCTCGACCACCAAGGTCGAGCGTGTCATGCACCGCGTGACCCCGCCGCTCATCCGCATGGAGCGCCTGATTTCCACGCCGGTCAACTTTGTGATTCTGCCGATCTTTGCGTTCGTGAATGCGCAGGTTCGCCTGGTGGGCGTGGACATGAGCACGCTGCTCACCGATCCGGTGACGCTCGGTGTGTACTTTGGCATGCTGCTGGGTAAGCCGATCGGTATCTTTGGCATGACGTTTGCCCTGGTTAAGCTCAAGATTTCCGAGCTGCCGCACAATGTCAACTGGCACATGATTGCCGGCGTGGGCATTCTGGGCGGTATTGGCTTTACCATGTCGATTCTCATCAGCGGCCTCGCCTTCCCAACGGCCCAGTTTGAGGTTCTGGCCGCAAAGGCCGCAATTCTCGCCGGTTCGGTCACCGCTGCCGTGCTCGGCATGATCTACATGAGCGTGGTCTGCAAACATCCCGCGCCCAAGGACGAGTAAGAGCGTAAAAATAGGCGCTGGATGTGCCCCGGATACCCTCGTGTGCAAAAAACGCCGTTTGTGAGTACTGTCACAAACGGCGTTTCATTTTATGCGCGAAAAATAATGGACAATAACGTGCTTCTTGTACGTTAACGAGTGACCGGTAGATTAGGAACTGACGACGAGGTCCTCATAATGAGGGCGAACAAGGCCAAAGCGGGCTGTTTTTGCCAAAAATCGCTGCTACTAAAAAGGTAACAGTACTCATATTTGCCTTTTTTGCACACTGACCCCAATGACTAGGCTTATTCCACCGTTCCGTAGACGGCGCCCCAGCCGTGGGCGGCCAAGGCGGAGTTGAGCTGGTCGCAAAGCGACTGGCGATCGTAGTAGCCGGGTGGCAAGAGGTTCACGATTTCCATGAGGTCGGGCGCCAAGTCCAAGATCTCGGCCTGTACGATCAGGTCCAGGCGGTCGATGGCGTGGCGGTCGTAAAACAGTCCGTCGACCAGGCGCTGCAGGTCGCCGAATTCCTCGGCCTGGAACGATCCGTACTCCATAGTGCCTCCTTGGGCGCCCCACGCCGGCATGCGCGGCGATTCGTAATTCATTGCAATGTACTTAATCTATCACGGCTTCATAACGTTGCGGCGGTGGCGGTCTATACTTAGACGAACTGCAACGTACCGCTTCGCGAAAGGTCGCACCCCATGCAGACGATCTACCAGAAGATGGAAACCACCGAACTCGATGCCGCCATCGAGGCCCTCAAAGCCGAGGTCGCTGAGGTCAAGGCCAAGGGCCTGGCGCTCGATATGGCCCGCGGCAAGCCGTCGCCCTCCCAGGTGGACATCTCGCGCCCCATGCTCGATATCCTCAACGCCGACGCCGATCTGCACGATGGCAACGTCGACTGCTCCAACTACGGCTGCTTTGAGGGCATTCCCTCGGCACGCAAACTGGCAGGGGAGTTCCTGGGTTGCCCCGCCGAGCAGACACTCGTACTGGGTTCGTCGAGCCTGCTGATCGAGCACGACATCGCCGGCATGTTCTGGCGCTGCGGCTCGTGCGGCAGCGAGCCCTGGGACGCCTACGAGGCCGCGCACGACGGCAAGAAGGTCAAGTTCCTGTGCCCCGTTCCCGGCTACGATCGCCACTTTGGCATCACCGCCGACTTGGGCATCGAGAACGTCCCCGTCGCGATGACCGACAACGGCCCCGACATGGACGAGATCGAGCGCCTCGTTGCCGCCGACGATTCCATCAAGGGTATCTGGTGCGTGCCCAAGTATTCCAACCCCACGGGCATCACCTTTAGCGAGGACACCGTGCGCCGCCTGGTCGAGATGCCCACGGCCGCGCCCGATTTCCGCATCTTCTGGGACAACGCCTACTGCGTGCACGACCTGTACGACGAGACCGACGAGCTCGCAAACATCTTTGACCTCGCCCGCGCGGCAGGCACCGAGGACCGCGTGGTGGCCTTCGCCTCGACGTCCAAGATCACCTTCCCGGGCGCCGGCATCGGCTTTATCGGCGCGAGCCCCGCTGTGATCGCCGAGTTCTCCAAGCGTCTGAAGGCCGGTCTGATCAGCGCCGACAAGCTCAACCAGCTGCGTCACGTGCGCTTCCTTCCCACCATCGAGGCAGTCAAGGAGCACATGAAAAAGCATGCCGAGTTCCTGCGCCCCCGCTTTGAGGCCGTCGAGCGCAAGCTCACCGAGGGCCTGGGCGACACAGGCTGTGCCACCTGGACGCATCCCCGCGGCGGTTACTTCGTGAGCTTCGATGGTCCCGAGGGCTCGGCCCAGAAGGTTGCCACGCTCTGCGCCGAGCTGGGTGTTAAGCTCACGCCGGCCGGTGCTACCTGGCCCTATGGCAAGGACCCGCGCGACACCAACATCCGCATCGCGCCGAGCTATCCCACGGTCGAGGACCTGGAGGCCGCGCTCGACGTGCTGGTGCTGGCCGTTAAGCTCGTCGCCGCCGAGCTGGCACGCGCCGAGCGCGCCTAGCACGCGCGACCCTGCACTGTCCGCACTCTCGCTACGCAAAGGAGCGTATATATGGATTTGGGTATTTCCACCAACCCCACGCCGGAGCTCTACACCATCAAGGTTGCCGGCGAGATCGACATCTCGAATGCCGATAGCTTGCGCAACGCCATCGACCTGGCGCTCGAGCAGCCCACCGAGGCCGTTGAGCTCGATTTTGCCCAGGTGAGCTATATTGATTCGACGGGCATTGGCGTGCTCGTGGGCGCCGCACACCACGCGGTCGACCACGGCAAGCGCTTTAGCTGCGTCAACGTGCAGTCTCCGGTGATGCGCGTGGTTCAGCTGCTGGGCGTCGACCAGGAGATTTCGATCACCGCGGCATAAGTTTTCGCCCCAAAAGGGCCGTGCCGTTTGGCATATGTTTGTGATGCGCTCGGACGTTTTGGCGTCCGGGCGCTATACTTGACCGAATGAATAGACGAGTTCCGGCCGAATGGCGCGGTGCGGGCTCGACTCACATCGAGCCTTGGAGGTATGTGTGTTTGGTATTGGAGAGGGTGAGCTCGCGATCATCGTGGTCTTCGGCTTTTTGCTGTTTGGCCCGGATAAGCTCCCGCAGATGGGCCGCACGATCGGCCGTGCCATCCGTCAGTTCCGCGAGACGCAGGAAAAGATGACGGCCGTTGTTCAGTCCGAGATTATCGATCCGGTGAGCGAGGCCGCGTCGGCCCCGGTCAAGCCCAAGAAGGCTGCTGCGACCGACGACGATTCCGACGCGGATGAGGATGCCGCCGAGACGGCAGCGCCTGCCAAGAAGGAGACCTTTGCCGAGCGTCGTGCCCGTCTTGCTGCCGAGAAGGCCGCGAGCGAGGCTGTCGCCGAGGGCGAGGGTGCTGCTGAGGAGTCCGAGGCCGAGGGTGCCGAGCCTGCCGCTGCCGCCGAGCCTGTCGTCGAGTCCGAGCCTGCTGCAGAGCCGGAGTCCGAGCCCGAGCCGGCAGAGCCCACGACGGCCGACCTCTATGCCCGTCGTCCCCGCAAGCGCAAGGCCGTCGTCGACCAGCTCGCCCGCGAGCTCGAGGCCGAGGACGATGCCGCTGCCGATGCCCCGAAGGGAGGCGATGAGTAATGCCTATTGGACCTGCGCGAATGCCGCTCTTCGATCACCTGGGAGAGCTCCGTCGCCGCCTGACCATCGTGGTCGTCTCGGTGTTTGCCGCAGCCATCGTGCTGTATTTCGCCACGCCCGTGGTGCTCGATATCTTGGAAGACCCCATTCGCTCCTTTGTGCCGGATGGTAAGTTCTACATCACCACCACGCTCGGCGGCTTCGGCTTGCGCTTCTCGCTGGCCATCAAGATGGCCGTGGTCATGTGCACGCCCATGATCATCTGGCAGATTCTGGCGTTTTTCCTGCCGGCGCTTCGCCCCAACGAGCGCAAGTGGGTCGTGCCCACGGTGCTCGCCTCGACGGTGCTGTTCTTCCTGGGTGCCATCTTCTGCTACTTCATCATTATCCCGGCGGGCTTTGAGTGGCTCATCGGCGAGACTTCGGCCGTCGCCACGGCGCTGCCCGATCTGGAGAACTACGTCAACATGGAGCTGCTCTTTATGATCGGCTTTGGTGTGGCGTTTGAGCTGCCGCTCATCATCTTTTACCTGTCCGTTTTCCACATCGTGTCCTACGCGGCCTTCCGCAGCGCCTGGCGTTACGTATACGTTGGCCTGCTCGTGGGTTCGGCTGTGATCACGCCCGACGGCTCGCCCGTCACCCTGGGCCTTATGTACGGCGCCCTGCTCTCGCTCTACGAGATTTCGCTTGCCATCGCCCGTGTGGTCATTACCGCGCGCGAGGGCAAGGAGGGCTTGTTCGTGAGTCGTCTGGACCTGTTCTCGGACGATGAGGACGACGAGGAGTAAATCGGTATGCACGAGGTTGGCATTGTCAACGGCATACTCGATACAGTGATTCGCGCGGCGCGTGGGGCGGGGGCCTCGCGCGCCGTTTTGGTTACTCTACGTATCGGGGATATGACCGAGGTCGTGCGCGAGGCGCTCGACTTTGCATGGGAGACGTTTCGCGACGAGGACCCGCTCACGCGCGGCTGCGAGCTTGCCGTGGAGGAAGTCCATCCACAAAGTGAGTGTCTGGGCTGCGGCGAGGTCTTCGATCACGACCGCTTTCATTGCCGCTGTCCCCAGTGTGGCGGCGCCAACGTGCGCCTGCTGCACGGTCGCGAGCTCGACATCGCAAGTATCGAAATCGAGACCCCCGACGATTAGCTCGCCGGCCACCTGGGGACGGGGTATAAAGGGGCCAAAGTAAGGAGTGCCGAGTATGGCTGAGAAAACGATTGATATCGCGTTGCCGATTCTGTCGCGCAATGAGCGCCTGGCAGATCAACTGCGTCAGCGATTTAAAGAGACAAACACCTATGTGATCAACGTCTTGTCGAGTCCCGGTTCGGGCAAGACCACCACGATCCTGGGTACCAACGAGCGCCTGCGCGACAAGGCAGGCCTGCGTTGCGCCGTCATCGAGGGCGATATCGCCTCGGATGTCGACGCCATCACCATGAAGGAAGCCGGCATGCCCGCCATCCAGATCAACACGGGCGGCCTGTGCCACCTCGAGGGCAACATGATCATGGAGGCCGTTGACGCGTTCGACCAGGCCGTCGGTCTGGAGAACATCGACGTCATCTTTATCGAAAATGTGGGCAACCTGGTCTGCCCGGTCGACTTTGACCTGGGTGAGAACCTGTCCATCATGATTCTTTCGGTGCCCGAGGGCGACGACAAGCCCATCAAGTACCCGGGCATCTTCCAGCACGCCGGCGCGCAGTTGCTCAACAAGGTCGACGTGGCCCCGGCTTTCGATTTTGACATGGATAGGTATACTAAGACACTCGATGACCTCAATCCGCAGGCGCCGCGGTTTGCCGTGAGCGCGCGCAAGGGCGAGGGCATGGATGCCTGGTGCGATTGGCTCATCGGGCAGATTGAGCAAGCAAGGGCGTAAGTCGGCCGCCATACGGGCGGGCGTAGCCGCAGAGATACGAGATAGGAGCCTCTTTTGAAGCTCATCATCGCCGAGAAAAACGACGCCGCGCGTCAGATTGCCGAGCGGCTGTCCACGGGCAAGCCCAAAAAGGACAAGGTGTATAACACCGCCATCTACCGTTTTGAGTGGAAGGGCGAGGAGTGCGTGACCATCGGCCTTGCCGGTCACATCCTGGCGCCCGATTTTTGCGACAGCGTGCTGTTCGATAAAAAGTTGGGTTGGTATTCGGTGACCGAGGACGGCGAGATGCTGCCGGCCGATATGCCCGATGGCCTGGCCCGCCCGCCGTACGACACCAAGCGCAAGCCGTTCCTTGCCGATGGCATCTCCATCAAGGGCTGGAAGCTCGAGAGTCTGCCCTATCTCACCTGGGCGCCCGTCATTAAGCTACCGGCCGAGAAGGAGCTCATTCGTTCGCTCAAGAACCTCGCTAAAAAGTCCGACAGCGTCATCATCGCCACGGACTTCGACCGCGAGGGCGAGCTGATTGGCTCGGATGCTCTCAACAAGGTGCGCGAGGTTGCGCCGGACTTGCCGGTCGCCCGCGCCCAGTACTCTTCGTTTACCAAGGCCGAGATCACGCACGCCTTCGATAATCTCGTCACGCTCGACCAGAATCTGGCCGACGCCGGCGAGAGCCGTCAGCACATCGACCTCATCTGGGGCGCGGTGCTCACGCGCTATCTGACGCTCGCCAAGTTCGGCGGCTTTGGTAACGTGCGCTCTGCCGGCCGCGTGCAGACGCCGACGCTCGCCCTGGTGGTCGAGCGCGAGCGCGAGCGCATGGCGTTTGTGCCCGAGGACTATTGGCAGATTCGCGGCATGGGTGCCGCGCAGGGCGCTGCCGAGGACGACCGCTTTAAGATCGCGCACAAGACGGCGCGTTTTACCGACAAGGATGCTGCCGAGACGGCGTACGGCCATGTCGACGGCGCCAAGACGGCGACCGTTGCCGCGGTGACCAAGCGCTCGCGTAAGCAGCAGCCGCCCACGCCGTTTGCGACGACCTCGCTGCAGGCTGCCGCCGCGGCCGAGGGCATCTCGCCTGCGCGTACGATGCGCATCGCCGAGTCCCTCTACATGGCCGGTCTCATCAGCTACCCGCGTGTCGATAATACCGTGTACCCTGCGACGCTCGATCTGGGCGCCGTGGTGAGCGATCTGGCAAAGATCAACCCGGCGCTGGCGCCGGTGTGCAAAAAGGTGCTCGCCGGTCCCATGAAGCCCACGCGCGGCAAGGTCGAGACCACCGACCACCCGCCTATCTATCCCACGGGCGAGGGCGATCCATCCACGCTCGACGGCGGTCAGCGCAAGCTCTACGACCTCATCGCCCGCCGCTTCCTGGCGACGCTTATGGGTCCCACGACCATCGAGAACACCAAGCTCGAGCTCGACGTCAACGGCGAGCCGTTTGTGGCCTCGGGCGACGTGCTCGTGACCCCGGGCTTCCGCGAGGCCTATCCGTACGGCCTTAAGCGCGACGAGCAGATGCCGCCGCTGAAGCAGGGCGATACGGTCGATGTGTTTGACATTAAGCTCGAGGCCAAGCAGACCGAGCCGCCCGCGCGCTACAGCCAGGGCAAGCTCGTGCAGGAGATGGAGAAGCGCGGTCTGGGCACCAAGTCCACGCGCGCGAGCATCATCGAGCGCCTGTATGCCGTGCGCTACCTCAAAAACGATCCCGTGGAGCCGAGCCAGCTGGGTATCGCCATCATCGACGCGCTGACGCAGTTTGCCCCGCGCATCACGAGCCCCGATATGACCAGCGAGCTCGACGGCGACATGACCCGCGTGGAGCGTGGCGAGGATACCGAGGAGCATGTCGTGACGCACTCGCGCGCGCTGCTGGCCGGCGTGCTCGACGAGCTGCTCAAGCATACGCAGGAGCTGGGCGACGCCATCAGCGACGCCGTCACGGCCGATGCGCGCGTGGGCGCCTGCCCCAAGTGTGGCAAGGACCTGGTCATGAAGACGAGCGCCAAGACCCGCGGCAGCTTCATTGGCTGCATGGGTTGGCCCGACTGCGACGTGACCTATCCGGTGCCGAGCGGCGTCAAGGTGAGCCCACTCGAGGGCGAGGCGGCGGTGTGCCCCGAGTGCGGCGCGCCGCGCATCAAGTGCCAGCCGTTCCGCCAGAAGGCCTTCGAGATCTGCGTGAACCCCACGTGCCCCACCAACTACGAGCCCGACCTTAAGGTGGGCGAGTGCAAAGTGTGTGCCGAGGCCGGACGCCATGGCGACCTGATCGCGCATAAGAGCGAAAAGAGCGGCAAGCGCTTTATCCGCTGCACCAACTACGACGACTGTGGCGTGAGCTATCCGTTGCCGGCACGCGGCAAGCTCGAGGCGACGGGCGAGACCTGCCCCGAGTGCGGCGCCCCCATCGTGGTGGTCAACACGGCGCGCGGCCCATGGCGTATCTGCGTCAACATGGACTGCCCGACCAAGGAGAAGAAGCCCGCCCGCGGCCGCAAGACTGCGACCAAGGCGAGTGCGGCGAAGAAGACGACGGCGGCCAAGAAGACGACGGCTAAGAAAGCCACTGCCGCCAAGAAGACGACCGCGAAGAAGTCGACTGCCAAGAAAACAGCCGCCGACAAGTAACGGCGCAGTCGAAACATTGCCCAAAAAAACGAGCGAGGACCCCGCGATCCTCGCTCGTTTTTTTGACCGGCAGTTAGGGACGTTCTTTTTCTGCCGGCAGTTTAGAAACGTCCCTAACTGCCGGCTCGGGAACGACAAAGCGCTAGTTCACCTCGACAGGCTTGGCGCCGGGATAGCGCTCCTCAAAGTCTAGGCGGTACTTATTGTCATTGGTGCCCGCCACGTTGTCGCGCGACAGCGGCGCCACGATCTCATTCTTGTGGTCCGCAGGCTTGGCGTATTTCAGGCTGATCTCCCAGGCATCACAGATTGCGTCAATGCGGTGATCCAGGTCGTCGTACAGGGCGATGATGTCCTTCCAGGAGCTGTAGTTCTTGGAGCTCGTCGGGACGTCCAGGTCCTCGACGATGTCGTAATACTGCTCGATGGTGTCCTCCGTGCGCTCGGCGACGTCGGCGAGATTTTGACGGGTGGTTCGATCCTCTTCCAGATAGTTGCCGTTGAAGTTCTGCGCGCAGCCACGGACCTGGCTGTCGAGATCTTCGAGCAGGTCGTAGTATTCGCTCAGTCGGCGGTAGAGGTTCTGCTCAGAGAGCGTTGCTTCGCCGCCATCCTCGTCATCATCGTCATCGTCGTAAAGGCTATTGGGATCGCCGAGAGGCTCAAGGTCATCATCGTCAACATCGTGGTGCAGCTTGGTAACCTCGGCGGTCGTCTGCGTACCGGCGTTGTCGAAAGGCTTGATCACAAAGAAAATGACCAGGGCGATGATGATCGCCACCAGCACAACGATAACGGCGATAAGCGGCCCGGTGCCGCTCTTTTTGGGAGCGGGGGTCTGTGGCGAAGCGGGCACGTATGCGGGAACCGGCTGCTGTTGGGGCGAGCCGCTCGCGACGGGTATGCGCTGCGTGGTCTCGACGGCCTCGGTCCTTGCGGCGGGGTCGGGGCTATAGGCGAGGGAGTCGTCCGCCTTGGCTTGCGGCGTATCAAGGGAGCCGGTCTGCTCAAAAGCGGGCTGGCTATCGCTCGCGGCTGTTTGCTCAACGGGTGCACCGCACGAGGTGCAGAACTTGGCATCATCTGCAAGAAGCTTGCCGCACGAGGCGCAATACCGAGACATTGCCACTCCTTTCGCCACATTTCAATGCAATACGACGATTATACCCAGCACCCCAAAAAGCCGGCAGTTGAGGACGTTCCTTTTCGGCCGGCAGTTTAGGAACGTCCCTAACTGCCGCCTGAGTAGCCATTGGCTAGGTGGGATTTGGGACGTGCCGAGCACTGGGGTATCATGGCTTGGTTGATATATCTGCATTTACGCGCCTTGTAGGAAGGGGCTGCGCCCATGGCTTTTGAGCCCGCTCAACATAGCTTTATCACGCTCGAGGGCGTCGATGGCGCTGGTAAATCTACGCAGGCGCGCCTGCTTGCCCGTGCGCTCGAGCTCGCTGGCCACCAGGTTGTGAGCCTGCGCGAACCGGGTGGTACTGCCATCAGCGAAAAGATCCGTGCTCTGCTGCTCGACCCCGCCAATACAGCGATGGGCGACACCTGCGAGTTGCTGCTCTACGAGGCGGCGCGCGCCCAGTTGGTGCACGAGGTCATAGCCCCCGCCCTTGCGGCCGGCAAGGTGGTCCTGTGCGATCGCTTCTACGATTCCACGACCTGCTACCAGGCGTTTGCCGATGGCCTCGATCGCCAGATAGTGCGCGACGCCAACAACCTGGCCGTCGCGGGTACGCACCCGGCGCTCACACTCGTCTATCACATCACGCCCGAGCAGGCGGCGCTGCGCATGGCAGCCCGTGGTGCGGCAGATCGCATGGAGGCAAAAGGCATGGCATTCCAGGAGCGTGTCTACCAGGGCTTTTGCGCAATTGCTGCCGAGGAGCCAGACCGCGTAAAGCTCATCGACGCCACTACGACCGTCGAGGAAGTCTTCGAGAAGACGGTCGAGCAGGTTCGCGCGTACGGTCTCGACATTCCGCAGGAAGCCGTCGCCGCCGCGCTTGCCAAGGAGGCCGAGTAACATGGCCCCCGCTCAGGCAAGCCTGCTGGCCAAGCTCGACACCCAAGAGCGCGTGCGCGACTTTTTGACCAATGCCGTCGCTAGCGGTCGCGCATCGCACGCCTACCTGTTTTTGGGCGCGCCCGGCGCGGGCAAGCTCGACGCCGCGTGGGCGCTCGCCCAAGCCTTCCTGTGCGAGCAGGATGGCTGCGGCTCATGCGATAGCTGCGTGCGCGTCGCCCGCCATACGCACCCCGACGTGCACTATTACACGCCCGAGAGCGCCACGGGTTACCTCATTGCCCAGACCCGCGAGCTGCTCGATGACGTGCCACTGGCGCCCATCCGTGCCAAGGCCAAGGTCTACATCATCGACCGTGCCGAGCAACTGCGTGCCAACACCGCCAACGCACTACTCAAGACACTCGAGGAGCCGCCCGAGGGCGTTATGTTCATCTTGCTGGGCACCTCGGCAGACGTGATGCTGCCCACCATCGTGAGCCGCTGCCAGTGCGTGCCGTTTCGGCTGGTGTCGCCCGCCGTCGCCGCGCAGGCCGTGAGCCGCGCCACCGGTCAGGACCCTGCGCGTTGCCGCATGGCGGTCGCCGTGGCGGGAAGCCCCACACGCGGCATCGAGTTTCTTAAGAGCGCCGAGCGCCAGGACGCCCGCCGTCAGATGGTCCGTGCCATCGACTCACTCATAGCCGCCGACGAGGCCGACGTGCTCAGTCGCGCCAAGTCGCTCATCGTCGCCGTCAAGGCGCCGCTTGCCGAGGTCAAGTCCACGCAGGAAAAGGTACTCGAGCAAAACGCCGACTACCTGTCGCGTGGAGCATTGAAGCAGCTTGAGGACCGCAACAAGCGCGAACTCAACGCGCGCGAGCGTTCGGGTATCATGGAAGCGCTGGCGAGCGCGCGGACGCTCATGCGCGACGTGCTGCTGACACTTCAGGACGAGGCAGCCGACGTGGTGAACGAGGATGTGCGCGACACGATCGGTCGGCTTGCCGCCGCGACCAATGTTGCGGGTGCCACCCAGGCGCTCGAGGCGGTCGCGACCGCCGAGCGCAACATCGCCAGAAACGTTACTCCCCAGTTGGCCATCGAGGTCATGCTGTTCGATATCAGGAAGGCACTGAAATGCCGTTAGTCGTACCCGTTAAGTTTACCTACGCCTCGCGCGACCTGTGGTTTGACCCGCAGGACCTGGATATCCTCGAGGCCGATTATGCCATTTGCTCCACCGAGCGCGGAACCGAGATCGGCTTGGTTACGGCCGATCCCTTCGAGGTGCCGCAAGACGAGATCGGTCAGCCGCTCAAGCCCGTGCTGCGCGTGGCGAGCGACATCGACCTGCAGCTTGCCGATGACCTGGCCATCCAGGGCGACGAGGCCATGGTCGATTTCCGCCGTCTGGTCAAAGAGCTCGACCTCGAGATGAAGCCAGTCGGCGTCGAGTACCTGTTTGGCGGCGAGAAGGCCGTGTTCTACTTTGCCGCCGAGGAGCGCGTCGATTTTCGCCAGCTCGTCAAGGATCTGTCCTCGACGCTGCACATTCGCGTCGACATGCGCCAGATCGGCGTGCGCGACGAGACTCGCCTGGTGGGCGGCTATGCCCAGTGCGGCCAGGAGCTCTGTTGCACGCGCTTTGGCGGACAGTTTGAGCCCGTCTCGATCCGCATGGCAAAAGAGCAGGACCTGCCGCTCAATTCCTCCAAGATCAGCGGCGTTTGCGGCCGCCTGATGTGCTGCCTGCGCTATGAGTTCGAAGCGTACAAGGACTTTAAGAGCCGTGCGCCCAAAAAGAAGACGCTCATCGATACGCCGCTCGGCAAGGCGCGTATTCAGGAATATGACACGCCGCGTGAGCAGCTGGTGCTGCGCCTGGAGAACGGCAAGGTCTTTAAGGTCAACCTGGCCGATATGACCTGCTCGGAGGGCTGCAAAAAGAAGGCCGCCGAGCAGGGCTGCAACTGCCGCCCCGATTGCGTGACGCGTGACGTGCTCGAGCGCATCGAGTCGCCCGAGATGCGCCTGGCGCTCATGGAACTCGATCGCGAGAACGGCGTCGACGTGGGCGATGGCCTGTCGAGCGCCGACCGTCTTGCTGGCACGTCGATGCCCAAGCGCCGTCGTCGCGATGCCGATTCCGATGCTCGCGCCGGTCAGGGGCAGGGCGAGGGCCGTGGCCGCGGAAAGGGCCGTGGCAATGCCGCAACGCCCGAGGCCGAGGAGGCCGCTGGTGGCCGTCGTCGTCGCAAGCGCGCGGGCTCGGGTGATGCTACCGAGGCTGCGGCCGCGGGCAAGAACGTTTCCCGCGAGCGCGAGGTTCAGCAGCCCCAGCAGCAGAATCGCGGCGGTGGTATGAACCCCACACGACGTCGCCGCCGTCATCTGTCGAGCGAGGAGCGCGAGGACGCCTTCCGCGCCGCAGCTGCTCGCGAGGCTGGTGCCGCTTCCAAGGGTCCCTCGGCCTCCGATGCGCCTGTCGACAAGGGCGGCAAGTCACGTGGCGAGGAGGAGCGCGCGCCGCGTCCGCGCCGTCGCCATTCCTCGGGCGCGCAGCAGAAGCCTTCAGTGCCCTCCGTGGCCGATCAGGTCTCGGATGGCGAGGTCAAGGTCACGCGCCGTCGTCCCGGAGATGGCGGGGGAGCGGCTGCTAAGGCTTCGCGTGGCGCCGCTCGCGACGAGCGCGAGCCGCGCGAGGATCGCGGTGGCGAGGGCTCGGCCGACCAGGGTCAAAAGCGCCGTCGCCGTCGCCGTTCCCGCAAGCCGCGCCAGGATGGTGGCGAGGGCTCGACCCCGTCTTCGGCCGCACCACAACCGCCCGCCGGCGAATAACGCCCGCGAGCGGATTTAACCCGCCTTACCCCAATCGCGTCGGGGTACCATAGCGCTGAATCAACAACCCTCCTTGCGACCGAACGTAGGGAGGGTTGTGTCTTGAAGAGCCATCTGAACAAATTGAGCCGTCTGCAGGGTGCCGGCGCCCTACCGTTTGCGGACGAATTGCTGCCGTTTGCCGAGCGGGTGGCACGCGAGGCGCTCGAGGCATTGTCGCCAACACGATGTGCCGGCTGCGAGCGCGCCGGTGCGCTTATTTGCCAAGACTGCCTGGCTGCGCTCACGCTCATCGACCCACGTCATAGCTGCACCCGATGCGGCGCCCCGTTTGGGGATTTGCTGTGCACTGAATGTTCGGTCGAGGGCACGTCCTCGGCAATGTCGGAGGCGCTCGACCGCTGCCTGGCGTGCGCCGTCTATGCGCATCCGCTGCCGCGCATCATTAAAGCGTACAAGGATGCGGGCGAGCGACGTCTGGCTCCGTATCTGGCGGAGCTGCTCTACGACACCGCCCTGCACGCCCAGGTCGTAGCGCCCGATCGCTTAGGAGGTGTGCTGTCCGGTGCGGATGCGGTGGTGTTTGTGCCTGCGACGGCGGCAGCGTTTCGGCGGCGTGGCTTTGATCATATGGAGGCCATTGCGCGCCCATTTTGCGAGCTGTCGGGTGTTCCCCTGCTCGATGCCCTCGTCAAGTACGGGCATGGCGACCAGCGCGAACTCGGTCGTGAGGAGCGTCGCGAGCGTGCCCAAGGCATGTACGAGACGGTTGAGGACGTGCACGGCCGCCGCCTGCTGCTTATCGATGACGTTATCACCACGGGCGCGACCATGGCAGCAGCCTCGGCGGAGCTCAAGCGTGCCGGCGCTGCGGCAGTCGATGGCCTTGCTATCGCACGTGTTTGGTAGGGGTGGTTTTGTGGCAGTGAAGATTGAGCGGCGCAACGAGCCGACAGGCGAACAGCTAGCGGCTTCCGTAATCCTAACAGGCGCCTCGGCGCTGCGCATGATGCGCGCCGAGCGCCGGCAGATGGGCTATATCAGCTGGAAGGACCTTAATCCCGATGAAGAGCGCCGTGTGCTGCGCACGTCGTCGCCCTCGACCGAGGATATCTATCTTCCTGACTTGGTGCGAATTGGAGCCAAAAGTGGCGAGGTGCAAGAAGATCTGTGCTTGCTGGTGGGATCTGCGGCGCAGCGCCGCCGCATGCCTAGCGTAGGCTGGTCCGTGTGTTCCGGGTTGCCCGCCGGCTCGATTCTAGAGGTGGAACCGGGGGTGTACAGCCTATCTCCCGAGGCCCTTTGTGTTGCCGTTGCGCGCGAGGTCGGCTGCATCCAGGCGTTTGCCCTGGCCCAGGAGCTGTGCTCTAAGATTTCACTGAGCGACCGCGGGAAGTATCTGCCTCCCTACACCTCGCATGTTACGAATAAACTTGCAAAGGACAAGGACCAGCCAGCAGACGTGGGCTACTTTGAAGTCGAACCGGTGCTGACGCCCGATCGCCTGGCAGATTACCTTACGACATGCAAGGGAAGCACGGCCAAACAATTGCAGCGTCTGTGTCCCTACTTGTCAGAAAACCTGCTCTCGCCCATGGAGTGCATCATGCTCGCTCTGTTTTCGCTTCCGTTTTCCTATGGCGGGTTTGCCTGCGGACCTTTTAAGACCGACTACAAGATCGAGTTCGATGACCGTGCGCAGGCAATCTCGGGGATGCCTCATGCAGTTTGCGATGCGTATCAAGAAGCGGCTCGGTTTGACCTGGAATACAACGGTGAGCTGGGCCATTCCTCTCGGAGGGGACGTATCCATGATGAAAAGCGCAACACGGGCTTGATTACTATGGGAATCGAGGTCGCGACGGTCAATAGCGAAATGCTCTGTGACATGGAAGCGATGGAAGCGCTCGCATGGCGCATGCACCAGCGTATGCGAAAGCGGTACCGGAATCGTGTCGATGCCCGCAGGAAGAAGCAAGAGGCGTTGCTTAACACGCTGCGGGCGTGTTTTGGGCTTAAGCCGGTCTAATTCACGTCGAAAATAGGGGGTTAATCATATGCCCTGGCCAAAATATGGCAAATATGAGTACTGTCACTAAATCAGTAACAGCAAAATCAAGGAATTTAGGACTCGGAGGCGGCATAAAGTAAGAAGATAATAAACAAATGTGTAATAACTAAGCATCAGGTTGGCGACACTGAGCGCAAAATCTGTCCGAGAGGCCAAAATTGCCTGTTACTAAATTGGTGACAGTACTCATATTTGCCATTTTTTGGCCACGGCACCCTAGGAAGGGTGCCCCGGAGCTCCCCATAGGGGAGCTCCGGGCTTCACAGAGGCACGAATAGCCCACTCCGACCTGCGAAATCTGTACTCGCGATGCGAATGACGCCCCTAACCTTAAACTTTAGCTTGAACTTAGCTATAATGCGCTACATTCCTACCAGGCTGTGGTTGCGGACGGACGAAATGCCCGTCCTAGTCCAAGACAGACGCGGTCAAAGGGATCCACGTAAGCGACCGCGTGCGCGCGGCGCGATCATGGCGCGTCCTAGATGTAAGCCGCACCGTCCGTTCTACTTTCTTTGGGGCAATACCGCCTCGCGGGCGAGCGGGCCAGTCGTGAAGGTGGCTGCGGCCTCCCGAGCAAACACCCCGGTGCGCAAGTGTGGGGTCAAATACCAGGTCAGCTGGTGGGAACAATCTGATATTCCGCGCAACGCACGGATCGTATACGACACAGAAGGCAGGGTAGTGGACATGGTGAGGGGCAGCTTGATGCACGCGGCTCGGTTAGGTGCTGGGACCGCAGCGGTCATCGCCGTTTTGGGCCTGAGCGGATGCGCGTTCAACCCGCTGTCTACGTTCACGACTCCCACGATCGACCAGATCGAGTACGAGACCGTCACGCCCGCGGTGTCGGATGATGCCCTGGTCACCCCCGGTACCCTGACGGTTGCCCTCGATACCTCCGATGCGCCGCAGGCCATGCAGGGCGCTGACGGCGAGCTCACGGGGTATGCAGTCGACGCTGCCCGCGCCCTCGCAAGCCGCATGGGCCTTAAGGTCGCCTTTGTCGATGCGTCCTCGGCAGGTTCCGCGCTCGGCGACAAAAAGGCTGATATCTTTATCGGCGAGATCAACTCCACGGACGGGGACGTTAGCTCGCTCGGCACCTGCCTGTACGATGCCGCTTCCGTGTTCGGTAAAACCAGCGATGGTGGGTCGCTGAGCGTTTCCACCGATACCCTTAACACGTCTACTCTGGGTATCCAGATGTCCTCGGCCTCGCAGGAGGCGCTTGCTAAGCAGAGCATCACCGCCAACCAAAAGACTTACTCCAACATCAACGAGTGCTTTGAGGCGCTCGAGTCCGGCGAGGTCGACTATGTGATCTGCGACTCCACGGCTGGCGGTTACCTTGCGCGACTGATGAGCGAGATCTCCTATGTCGGTGCGCTCGAGGCGCCCTCGACGCTTGGTGTTGCAGGCCTTTCGTCCAATGACGAACTGTGTCGTGCCGTGAGCGATGCCCTCGACGGTATTACGGCCGACGGCACGCTCGAGGCGGTCCACTGCGTCTGGTACGGCACGATGCCCTACGACCTCACCACTAAGACGGTTTCGGGCGCTAACGTGCAGCCGGGCGACTCTGAGTCCAGCGAGACCACATCCTCCGGCAGCGAGTCCTCCGATTCCAACAATGAGACCGCATCCTCCGAAGACAAATCGTCCAGCCAGGAAGACACCATCACCGACGACGACATTAACAAGCTTAATAGCTAGTTATTGCTAGGGGTGGCGTCTCCTATGCGCTAGGAGAGATGCCCCTTCACGGTTTCAACACGCACTGCCGGGCTTCCCCAATAGGGGAGCCCGGCTTTTTCATCTCTATAAAACCAGCAGGTCAAAGCCAATTTTCGGGACCAAATACAAAGTCGCCGGCTCCCTCCTATAGCGCACTTTGCCACAGAAAAGTGCGAGACTTCGGTATGCGGTATCAAGCAATCGTTATTCGGGTCTTTGGGAATCCGCGTGATTAAATGCACGGCAATGGGTACATAGCCAGTACAGTAAGTCCCCGAGGCAGATTGGAGCCACGTATGGATATCAAGGTTTCTGGACGCAAGACGACGGTAACCGATGCTCTGCGTGCGCATGTGGATGAGAAGATCGGCGAGGCGCTCAAGGTTTTCGATATCGAGCCCATGACGGTCGACGTTGTACTTCGCTATGAGAAGAACCCCTCGAACCCCAACCCGGCAATCGTCGAGGTTACGGTTCGCGCCCGCGGTTCGGTGATTCGCGTTGCCGAGCACGGTGCAGATATGTACGCCGCCATCGACCTCTCCGCCGATAAGGTCACCCGCCAGCTGCGCAAGTTCAAGACCAAGGTCGTGGACAACCGCCAGGGTGGTGCCAGCGCAGCGGATGTTGCACCGGTCGAGCGTGTCGAGGATCTGGCCGACCTGCTGCTGCCCGAGGAGGACGACGACCTGCTCGTCCGCGAGAAGGTCATCGATGTCACCCCGATGACTGAGGAGCAGGCGCTGGTGCAGACCGATCTGCTGGGCCACGACTTCTACGTGTTCGAGAACGCGACGACTGGCCTCATCAATGTGGTGTATCACCGTAAGAATGGTGGATATGGCATCATCAAGCCCCGTATCGAAACACTTGACGAGTAAAATACGTTAACTTGCATGAGTTAACGGTTGGCGGCCATCCCATGCGGGTGGCCGCCTTTTTACGTAAGGAGTCGCTTTGATGGACAAGGCTGCATCTACCGGCCATTCTGACCGTTGCCGCATCGTCGTCGATACCTGCTGCGACTTTAGCCCCGAGGTCGCCGCGAACCTCGATGTCGATATCCTGGGTTTCCCCTTCATTATCGATGGCGAGGAGCGCACGGATGACATCTGGTCGAGCATCACACCCAAGGAGTTCTACGATCGCATGCGCGCCGGTGCCCGCGTGTCCACCTCGGCTGTGTCGCTCGGTCGCTATATCGAGTTCTTTACCGAGTGCGCCAAAGAGGGTACGCCCACGGTCTACCTGTGCTTTACCTCGGCGCTGTCGTCGAGCTACAACTCCGCGTGCCAGGCGGCGGACGCCGTGCGCGCCGAGTATCCCAACTTTGAGCTGTACGTGGTCGACAACGCTCTGCCCTGTGCGACCGGTGAGCTCTTGGCGCTTGAGGCCGTGCGCCAGCGTTCGGCGGGACTGACCGCCAAGCAGCTGGTCGACTGGGCAAACGAGGCCAAGACCTATGTCCACGGTTACTTTACGCTCGAGAGCTTTGACGCGCTGGCTGCCGGCGGCCGCATTCCGCCCGCGGCGGCACAGCTCACGGCAAAGCTCGACGTCAAACCCGAGCTGTCCTACGACCTGGCCGGCTCGCTGTCGCTGATCGGCGTCAACCGCGGTCGCAAGAAGGCGCTCAAGTCCATTCTCAAGTCGTTCCGCGAGAACTATGTGCCCGATCGCACCATGCCCATCGCCATTATGACGGCCGATGCCGAAAAGGACGGCGACTGGCTCGAGGCCGCCATCCGCAAGGAGGAAGGCTGCGCCGACGTGACCATCATCCGCAGCTCTGTGGGCCCCACCATTGGCTCGCACGTGGGCCCCGGCATGGTGGCTTGCGCGTTTTGGGGCAAGAACCGCGCCGACAAGGCGTCGCTTTCCGACCGCATCGCCCGCCGCGTGCGCGGTCAGTAGGCAAGTAACGCGGCCGTAATCGATCCCAACTCACAGCCCAAACGCTGGCACCGAGTATTCAACCTGGTAACAACACCCAACCCAAAAGGAAAGGTTTCATGGCAAACAAGCTCTCCGTCGCATTCATCGGCACCGGAATCATGGGTGCCCCCATCGCCGGCCACATCCTGGATGCCGGCTATCCCGTCACGGTCAACAACCGCACTAAGTCCAAGGCGGCGGCGCTTATCGAGCACGGCGCAGTCTGGGCTGATACGCCGGCAGATGCCGTGGCGAACGCCGACGTCGTCTTTACCATGGTGGGTTATCCCTCCGAGGTCGAGGAGCTCTACCTGGCGGGCGACGGCCTGCTGGCCTGCACTAAGCCCGGCGCGGTGCTGATCGACCTCACTACGAGCTCGCCCGAGCTCGCCCGTGACATTGCCGAGGCCGCCCAGGTTTCTGGTCGCATGGCGTTTGACTGCCCCGTCACCGGCGGCGAGTCGGGCGCTATCGCCGGTACGCTCACGGCTATCGTGGGCGCTACCGAGAACGACATCGCCCCGGTCCGCGACATTCTTGCCACCTTTGCGGCAACCATCTGCTGCTTCGATGGCGCCGGCAAGGGTCAGGCTGCCAAGCTCGCCAACCAGGTGTCGCTGGGCGCCTGCATGGTCGGCATGGCAGACGCCATGGCATTTGCCGAGCTGAGCGGCCTTGATCTGGAGAAGACCCGCCAGATGATCCTGGGCGGTACCGGCAAGTCCGGCGCCATGGAGAGCCTGGCTCCCAAGGCGCTCGACGGCGACTACAAGCCCGGCTTTATGGTCGAGCACTTCATCAAGGACCTGCGCCTGGCACTCGCTTATGCCGACGACCGCGAGCTCGCGCTGCCCGGCGCCGACGTCGCCTTTACGCTCTATGACATGCTCGACGCCATTGGTGGCGCCAAGCTGGGCACCCAGGCCATTACGGTCCTCTACAAGGAGGAGGCCGACGCCATCGCCGCCGGTCTGGACTGGTCGCAGTATCGTCCCGAGGAGCACGGTGCCCACGAGGAAGGCTGCGGTTGTGGTGAGCATGGCGACGACCACGAGTGCGGTTGTGGCCACCACCATGGCGAGGACCACGAGTGCTGCGGCGGCCACGGTCATGACGACGGCCACGAGTGCTGCTGCGGCCATCATCACGAGGAGTAGCGCCCATGAGCTGGACGTTCGTGGTGCTTGCGCTGGTGCTCTTTCTCTTTGCGATCTACATCGGCTTTTTGTGCGGCCAGTGGGCGTGCGAAAAGCGCGTCATCACCAAGCGCGATTACTGGATCGCCAATTTTGCAGGTGCGGCGGCGGTTGTCCTGCTGACCTGGGTGTTCTCGCTGTTCCCGCTGGTGCAGTTTGCGCCGATCGGCTGGCTCGGTGGCTTTATCGCCGGCCTTAAGATGAGCTTTGGCGAGTCCGTCGGTCCGTGGCGCAAGCACGACGAGGTCTTTAACGTCAACAAGGCTCACCGCGCCGCCGCCGACGCGGGCGACGCCGAGGAACGCCGCCGTGCGCGTCACAATGGTGCAGCCGACCGACAGCTCATCTCGGTCACCGATGACAGCAAGGGTGCTGGCAAGCACGCTAAGAAATAGTAAGAAGAGGTAACTATGGCAGAAAACAAAGACGAACAGCTTACCGACGAGGAGCTGGCACAGCTTCAGCTGGCAGAGGAGAACGAGAACGCCGTCGACCGTCTGGTCAAGGAGCTCGGCTGCCCCACGCGCCGCATCCGCCAGTTTGCCGCCCGCGTGCTGCACCTGCTTGCCGAGCGCGATCCGCAGCGCGTCGTTCCCTGCGTGCCCGCGCTGATCGAGGCGCTCGATCGCCCCGAGGCTCAGACCCGTTGGGAGGCTCTCGATGCCCTGACGGCGCTCGCCACCACCTGCCCCGAGCAGCTGGGCGATGCCTTTGAGGGCGCCGAGACCGCGCTGTTCGACGAGATTTCGTCCACGCTGCGCTACTCCGCCTTCCGTCTGCTGTGCGTGTGGGGCGCCACGAGCGTCGAGCGCTCGCGCGAGGCTTGGCCCATCCTGGACGAGGCCATCCAGTGCTACCACGGCGACCTCGAGTATCGCGATATGCTCGGTTGCCTGTACGAGTTTGGCCAGGGCGAGATTGACGCCGAGGTCGCCGAGAAGCTCGCGCTGCGCCTTAAGTTCGACGCCGAGAACGGCAAGGGCAGCTATCTCAAGGCCCGTTCGAGCGAGATTTGCGAAATGCTTGTTAAACGTTTTGGCCTGGATCTCTCCAAAAAGAAGAAGCGTGCTAGCGTTAAAAAATCTGACGACGCCGAAGACGAGGAGTAACAGATTATGGCGCACGATGTAGTCCTGATTCCCGGTGACGGTATCGGTCCCGAGATTACGCAGGCCATGCGCCGCGTGGCCGAGGCCACCGGTGTCCAGATCAACTGGAACGTCCAGGAGGCCGGCGCCGGCGTCATGGACGAGTTTGGCACGCCGCTTCCCCAGCACGTGCTCGACGCGGTTGCCGAGACCAAGGTTGCCATCAAGGGGCCCATCACCACGCCGGTCGGCACGGGTTTCCGCAGCGTCAACGTGGCACTGCGCAAGCACTTCGACCTGTACGCCTGCGTGCGCCCCTGCCTGTCGCAGCCGGGCGACGGCTCGCGCTTCCGCGACGTCGACCTGGTCATCGTGCGCGAGAACACCGAGGACCTCTACGCCGGCATCGAGTTCGATGAGGGCGCTGCCGAGGTCGAGGAGCTCTCGCAGCTCGTCGAGCGCTCGGGTCAGAAGACCTTCGCCGCTGATTCCGCCATCTCGATCAAGCCGATCTCCATCGCCAAGAGCCGCCGCATTGTGGAGTATGCCTTTGAGTATGCCCGCCGCTGCGGCCGCAAAAAGGTGACGGCCGTGCATAAGGCCAACATCATGAAGGCGACCGATGGCCTGTTCCTGCGCGTTGCGCGCGAGGTGGCCGCCAACTATCCCGATATCGAGTTCAACGACAAGATTGTCGACGCCACCTGCATGGGCCTGGTCCAGAACCCCAACGACTTCGATGTCCTGGTGCTGCCCAACCTGTACGGCGACATCGTGAGCGACCTGTGCGCCGGTCTGGTAGGTGGACTGGGTATGGCTCCGGGTTCCAACATCGGTGCCGACTGCGCCATCTTCGAGGCGACGCACGGCTCCGCGCCCGATATCGCTGGCCAGGATATCGCTAACCCCACGGCCGAGATCCTCTCTGCTGCGATGATGCTCGATCACCTGGGCGAGAACGACGCGGCCAATCGCATTCGCGCCGCCGTTTCTGCCACGCTCGACGAGGGTGAGCAGGTTACCGGCGACGTTCGTCGTGCCCAGACCGGCTCCGTTGAGGGCGCTGTGGGCACGCAGGCCTTTGCCGATGCCGTTATCGCGCACCTGGCCTAAGGCATGCAGACTGCAAACGCCTAAATAGTACTTAAGTGTTTGCGTATAACCTGAGAATCAATACGCCCGGCGCTCTGTCGGGCGTATTCTATTGCGGACTATGTTTCCTAACAAGGAGTAACTGATATGGGTCTGATTCAAAAGAAGGACGAGAAGGACGAGATCGACGGCATCCAGATCATCGAACGCGGCGAAGGCCCCGACGGTGATGAGGAGGAGAAGATCGATCTGGTCGCCGGTACGTCTGCCGAGCACATTGCTGCCGGTACGACGGCCGAGGAGGAGGACGCTCGCCTGGAGGCAAAGATCGCCGCGGACGCCGCCGACGAGAACCTCATGCCCGAGGAACAGGACGAGGACGACGACTCCGACGAAGACGACCATGCATCCAAGCACAAGAAGACGATGATTGCCGCCTTTGTGGTTGCAGTCGTGATTGCTGCCGTGATTGGCTTCTTTATTGGCAATGGCGGCTTTGGCGGCAAGGGAGTCGGCTCGGCGACCCTCACCGAGGACCAGCTCGATTCGACCGTGGCAAGCTACAGCTACAACGGCAAAAAGAGCGACATCACCGCGCGCGAGGCCATCGAGAGCCAGTACAGCCTCGACACCGTCAAGGATGGCGATGGCAACTACACCGCTCCCTCTGCCGATGTCATTCTGTCCTACGTGCGCAACAAGATTCTGCTCGATGCTGCCGAGGACGAGGGCGTCACCGTCTCTTCTAAGGAGATGAAGAAGTACGCCGAGGATTCCATCGGCACCTCCGACTACAAGACCATGGCTACGCAGTATGGTGTGTCCAAGGATCAGGCCAAGCAGATCGTCCGTCAGTCCGCGACGCTGCAGAAGCTCTACAAGAAGAAGGTCGGCGACAGCTCCGCAAGCATGCCGACCGCCCCGACCGAGCCTGCTGACGGCAACGAGGAGACCGCGAGCAAGGACTACGCCGATTACATCATCAAACTTGCAGGCGACGAGTGGGATAGCGAAAAGGGCACCTGGAAGGACGCCGATAGCACCTACGCTAAGGCCTTCGCTGACGATGCCTTTACGGCCGATAGCGCTACCTATAAGCAGGCCATGACCGCCTATTACACCGCCTATCAGCAGTATTCCTCGCAGGCTTCGAGCGCCAGCTCCAAGTGGACCGAGTACGCCAACGGCCTCTACGCCAAGGCCAATATCAGCATCTACGGCCTGTTTGCGTAAAGAGTTGCACGGCTCATCGAGCATCTAGCTGATAGAAAACAAATTGCCCGCCAGTACGGAAGTCGTTCTGGCGGGCAATTTGCGTTGAGGGCGTGATTGGCGGCTTAATTATGGCTATTCATTTTTAAGTCCAAAAAGATTATCGGCTTCATCGTCAGGCATATATTCCAGCACATCGCCCGGTTGGCAGTCGAGTGCCCGGCATATCGCGTCAAGAGTTGAAAAACGTATGGCAGAAACCTTGCCCGTCTTAATGCGTGACATATTGACCTGGGAGATGCCCACGCGTTCCGCAAGCTCTTTGGATGAGATCTTGCGTTCGGCGAGCATGCGGTCAAGCCGCAGAATAATCATGGATTCCCCCTAGAGCAACTCGTCATCTTGTTTTTGCAGGATATACCCGTAGCGGAAGATGCTGGCAATCAGGCAAATAATCAGGCCTGCAAAGAGCATGGAGGGCTCGAATAGCTGGCCGACGAACGCATCCGTAAAGCTGCCGCCAAATCCTGAGAGTATCATTCCTGTGATTACGGCACCAAGAAGCCTCACGGCAACGCCGCCGATAAGGAATAAATGTCCTACTCGACGAAGTGTCTGGTTACATTCAAGGTCAAAGGGCCTGCCTTCCTTTTCAATGTTGAAGAAAAGCCTGCGCACGCTTATCGCGATGGTAAGCGCGAGACATGTCATCAAGAGGCTCCCTATGGCAGTGTGACCATCGTGTGCAACGAGCATAAGTGGGGCCTGCGCATCGGTACCGACGATAGCAAGGCACGGCCCTTCGCCGGCTTGAAGTTCTACGGATTGGAGACACGACCCTTGGGAGAGGCTAGGCAATATGAGTAGAAGGTCAATCGCAATGACTGCGAGGAGTCCCAGAGCGAGCGCGGTGGTAATGCAGATCGTGGCCCATTTGCAGATGCGAGCGAGCTTCCTCAGTTTGGCTATCGTCTGTTCGCGGCTGATGGTTTCATTCGATATAGATGCGTTTCGATGGACCATAACCCCTCCAACCGGCGTTTTGGATGATACTTGTATCATATCAGAATTAACGACAAACGATAAATAATTACGGAACTGAGTAAGTAATGATTGAAAACAATTAACGTGACCTATTAGCTCATTTTGGATGCCGGAGTTTGGCGCGCGGGGGATGAGGGCAAATGCCAAAACTTCCCGTGACCGCACAAGTGCTTCATCGGGCTTCTCTAATTCATCTGGGAAAACAACTGCAAACGATTGCAAGTAACCGGTGAACGGTCGAAAACTACCGTTCACCGATAATCTCAAAACTGGTTCTAACTGGTATTAAGTCAAAAAGACCAATTCACAAATCTTCACAATGACCTGCAATTTTTCTTTACGCTATTTTTAGCCGCCCTGCGTTGTTTAGACACAGGAAAAGTTCCGATCTTTTGCCAAAGCATTTCGAAACGATTTCAAAACCGCAGGTAGAAGTATTAACGAGCGGTAAACGGTCGATTTATCACCGTGAGCGGTGCAAAAACGTTTTACTGTATGAATCAACGAAAGCGACCTCTTCTGTGGTGATATAGTGACAACAACACGTCACGTGGTTACTACCAGTTGAGAAACCACTGGTCTTCAAAGAACGCTTTCTAAGAAGCTTTAAGGGCGATTGCCCGCAGGCTTCCGAACATCATCGGACTCAGATCGTACACACCTTCGGAAGGGAAATTTGAATGGTTGGCTTTATTCTTACCGGTCATGGACAGTTCGCACCCGGCCTTGCAAGCGCTATCGCTATGGTTGCCGGCGACCAGCCCGCTTTTACCGTCGTTCCTTTTGAGGGCGACCAGGCTGCTTCCTACGGTGAGGATCTCCGCGCCGCTATTACCGCCATGCGCGAGGAGTGCGATGGCGTGCTCGTCTTTACCGACCTGCTCGGTGGTACTCCGTTCAATCAGTCGATGATGATTGCCCAGGATGTCGACAACGTCGAGGTTCTGACTGGCACTAACCTCCCCATGGTTATTGAGCTTCTGTTCCTTCGCGGTAACGCCACGCTCGCCGAGCTTGGCGAGCAGGCCGTGACCGTTGGTCAGACGGGCGTCACCGCCCAGACGGTCGCATCCGTTGCCGGCTCCGAGGAAGAGGATATCTTCGGCGACGAGGACGGCATCTAATGGCCGATTTCGGAGCCAGCATCCTGAGCTCCTCGGTCGCCCTTTTAGGCCTGCTTGTCATCATGGGCTTGATTTACACCATCTGGTCGCAAATCAACATGAAGAAGAAGCAGAAGTACTTCAAGGAGCTGCACACCGAGCTCAAGCCGGGTCAGGAGGTTCTTTTCGCCGGCGGTATCTACGGAACCGTCAAGGGCATCGAAGGCGAAAAGGTCCAGATCAAAGTCCGATCCGGTGCCGTCGTAGATGTTTCGCGTTACGCGATTCAGGAGATCAAGTAACTGTCGTCAGCAAATAACGAAAGGAAGCTGATCAACATGGCAGAACCCAACATTCTTCTTACCCGCATCGATAACCGACTGGTCCATGGTCAGGTCGCTACCCAGTGGAACTCCACCCTGGGCTCCAACCTCATCCTCGTCGCCAACGACGATGTGTCGACCAACACCATGCGCCAGAACCTCATGAAGATGGCCGCTCCCGCCGGCGTCGCTACGCGTTTCTTCTCCCTGCAGAAGACCATCGACGTCATTGGCAAGGCGAGCCCGCGCCAGAAGATCTTCATCGTGGCCGAAACACCGGAAGACGTGCTTACGCTCGTCAAGGGCGGTGTGCCTATAAAGAAGGTAAACATCGGCAACATGCACATGTCGGAAGGAAAGCGCCAAGTCGCCACCTCCGTCGCAGTTAACGACGAGGATGTCGCTGCGTTTAAAGAGCTGCAGGAATTGGGGGTGGAGTTGGAGATCAGGCGCGTTCCGAGCACGCCTGTTGAGGACACGAGCAAGCTCTTCTCGTAATCCTCGTGATCCACGTTGTCAGGATTGAAACCCTGACGTTCTGTACGTGATATCCAAAGTGCGTACATACATTTTGAAAGGAGGAGCAAGATGGAATACTCGATCATCCAGGTCGCTCTGGTCTTCATCGTCACATTCGTCGCGGCAATCGACCAGTTCAACTTCCTCGAGTCTCTCTATCAGCCCATCGTCACCGGCGCCGTCATCGGTCTTATCCTTGGCGACCTCAACACCGGTCTTCTCGTGGGTGGTACCTATCAGCTCATGACGATCGGCAACATGCCGATCGGAGGCGCTCAGCCGCCTAACGCCGTCATCGGCGGCATCATGGCAGCCATTCTCGCTATCGCTACGGGCCTCGAGCCCAACGCGGCAGTCGGCCTTGCCATTCCGTTCGCTCTGCTTGGTCAGCTCGGCGTTACCCTGGTCTTCACGCTTATGTCGCCCCTCATGTCCTCCGCGGACAACATGGCTCATAACGCTGACACCAAGGGCATCGAGCGTCTGAACTACTTCGCCATGGCTCTGCTCGGCCTGATCTTCGCTGTCGTCGTCACCCTGTTCTTCATCGCTGGCGCTACCATCGGTCAGACCATCGCTTCCGCCATCCCGACTTGGCTGCAGACCGGTCTCTCCGCTGCAGGCGGCATGATGCGCTTCGTCGGCTTCGCCGTCCTGCTCAAGGTTATGATGAACCGCGATATGTGGGGCTTCTTCCTCATGGGCTTTGGCCTCGCGCTCATCACCGTTGCCAACGATTCGCTGGCAACCCCTGCTCTGCTCATCCTCGCTCTCATCGGCTTCGGCATCGCTTTCTGGGACTTCCAGCAGCAGACCGAGCTGAAGGGTGCAGCTGTTTCTGACGGAGGTGACTTCGAAGATGGCATCTAATGAGTATGTGATCCCGGAGCACTACGAGGATCTCACTCCTGCTCCGCAGCTCGACCAGAAGACCCTCAACAAGATGGCTTGGCGCTCCTGCTTCCTGCAGGCATCGTTCAACTACGAGCGCATGCAGGCCGCTGGCTGGCTCTACTCCATCATCCCCGGTCTGGAGAAGATCCACACCAACAAGAACGACCTCGCGGCTTCCATGAGCCACAACCTGGAGTTCTTCAACACCCACCCGTTCCTCGTCACCTTTGTTATGGGTATCGTGCTTTCGCTCGAGCAGAACAAGGTTGACATCCCCACGATCCGCGCCGTCCGCGTCGCCGCAATGGGCCCGCTCGGTGGTATCGGTGACGCCCTGTTCTGGCTGACGCTCGTGCCTATCACGGCCGGCATCACCTCCAACATGGCCATCAACGGTAACGCCGCTGCGCCGATCATCTTCCTGGTGATCTTCAACGTCGTCCAGTTCGCTCTGCGCTTCTGGCTCATGAACTGGTCCTACAAGCTTGGCACCAGCGCTATTGACGCTCTGACCGCCAACATGCAGGCCTTCACGCGTGCCGCTTCCATCATGGGCGTCTTCGTCGTCGGTTGCCTGGTCGTCACCATGGGTGGCACCCAGATCAACCTCCAGATCCCCAACGGCACCACCCGTGGCCTCTCCGCTACTACCGTGATCGTCTCCGAGAAGGAGGCCGAGAACTTCACCGGTATGGAGGGCATCGATACCGAGACCGCTGAGGCCGGTACCATCGCCATGACCGATGAGGACGGCAACGCCCTCACCGCTTCCGATGCCGACGGCAACGCTGTCGAGTGCGGCGTCACCGATCTGGGCAACGGCATGGAGTCCGTTACCTACGGCACCGTCACCGAGGATCCGGTCAACTTCTCTGTTGCCGACACCCTCAACACCATCGTCCCGAAGCTCGTCCCGCTTATGCTTACGCTGCTGCTTTACTACATGTTCGCTAAGCACAGCTGGACCCCGACCAAGGGCATTCTGCTGCTCTTCGTCCTGGGCATCCTGGGCGCTGGCCCGCTTGGTCTCTGGCCGAGCATCTGGTAAGGCTCTAGCTTGAGGGGTGTGTCCCTACGCGGCTCACACCCCGACCCCTTAAGCCATGTGTATGTTAAAAGCCGCGTGCTCGAAAGAGCGCGCGGCTTTTGTTTTCTTGATGATTCGGGTGTTGCGGACTGATAATGCTTAACACCCTAGGTAGTTAGCCGAATTCGAGCAAAAGGGAGGATAGGATGGCGATCGGAGCGCGTAAGCAACCGCTGTACGATCAGCTGGTCGATATTCTGACCGAAAAGATTGACCATGAATATCGCGCCGGTGACATGATTCCTTCCGAGCGCGAACTTTCGGAGCGCTATGGTCTCTCGCGCACTACGGTACGCCTGGCTCTGCAGGAACTGGAGCGTTTAGGACTGGTGGTTCGGCAGCACGGTCGCGGTACCTTTGTGACCGACCGTTCGGCAAAGGCAACCAATCTTATGCAGTCCTACAGCTTTACCGAGCAGATGCGCGCGATGGGTCGCGACCCCGAGACCACGATTCTCGAGTTTTGCGAGATGGAGGCCGATAAGAATCTGGCCGAGCATATGGGATTGCGTATCGGTGATCGCATTTTTAAGCTTAAGCGCCTTCGTTCTGCCGGCAACATGCCCATGATGGTCGAACGCAGCTATCTACCGGTTCGTCAATTTCTGTCCCTAAAGCGACCGCTGCTGGAGCGTAAGCCGCTTTACGATGTGATTGAGCAAGACTTTCAGCAAAAGATACGCGTGGCCGAAGAGGAGTTCTATGCGAGCATAGCCCGTCCCACCGACGCCCACCTTTTGGGAATTGTCGAGGGCTCGCCTGTGCTCGATTTGGTCAGGACTACGTATAACGAGTCAAACGAGGTTGTGGAGTATACACTCTCGGTTGCTCGTGCCGATCAGTTTAAATACAAGGTTTACCACCAGCGTAGCAACTAGTGTCCGCATCGTTTCCATATGGTGATTCTTTGCATTTAACTGGTTACTACCAGATAACCAACCGAAGTGTATAATTGCACGTCAGAGGATTACTTCTAGAGAGAGGTATTAGAAATGTTCGAGAAGAGTGTCGAGGAGCTCACCGAGCTCGGCGCCCAGATCACCACGGCCGAGATTGCTCAGCAGCCCGAGCTTTGGCGTGATACGCTCAACATCTATCGCGAGAACAAGGAGGCCATCGAGGCCTTCCTGGCCGAGGCTCGTGCTATGGGCGAGGGCCGTCTGTCCGTTGTCTTCACCGGTGCCGGTACGTCCGACTACGTTGGCGATACCTGCGCCCCGTACCTGCGTCACGCTGGCAACACTGATCTCTACGACTTTAAGCCCATCGCCACGACCGACATCGTGAGCGCTCCGCGCGATTTCCTGCGCGCCGAGGATCCCACGCTCGTGGTTTCCTTTGCCCGCTCTGGCAACAGCCCCGAGAGCCTTGCCGCCGTTGCCGTTGCCAAGGAGCTCGTCCACAACGTCAAGTTCCTCAACATCGCCTGCGCTCCCGAGGGCAAGCTCGCCGTTGAGTCTGCCGATGATCCCAATGCGCTGACGCTGCTCATTCCGCGCGCCAACGACAAGGGCTTCGCCATGACCGGTTCTTATTCCTGCATGACCCTGCTCTCCACCCTTATTTTCGACACTGCCTCTGACGAGCAGAAGGCCGAGTGGGTCGAGACCATCGCCAAGATGGGCGAGGAGGTCATCGCTCGTGAGCCTGAGATCGCCGATTACCTGGCTGGCGACTTCAACCGCGTGACCTACTTGGGCTCTGGCTCCTTCGGTGGCCTTGCCCAGGAGAGCCAGCTCAAGATCCTCGAGCTCGCTCACGGTCTGGTCGCTACTTCCTACGACACCTCCATGGGCTATCGTCATGGACCTAAGTCCTTCGTCGACGATAAGACGCTCGTCTTCGTGTTCGTCAACAACGACGCCTACACCCGTCAGTACGACATCGACATCCTCAACGAGATCGGTGGCGACAAGATCGCTCAGCACACCGTCGCCGTTCAGCAGGAAGGTGCCACCGTCTATGAGGGTGAGTCCTTCACCTTTAAGGGCTACGAGGCGCTTCCCGAGGGCTACCTTGCTCTGCCGTTCGTGATGTTTGCCCAGGCTATCAGCCTGCTCAACTCCGTGCGCGTGGGCAACACGCCCGATACGCCGAGCCCCACCGGCACGGTCAACCGCGTGGTTAAGGGCGTGACGATTCACCCCTTCACCGCTTAATCGCGTCCCCCTGTAAGGGCGCCCGTCCGCTCATAACGGCGGGCGGGCGCTTTTTGTTTTTACATGGACCGGGTATAAGTATCACCACGGTCAACTGCTTTAGAAGCAAGGAGTGCATATGAGCACGTACGCAATTAAGGCTGACAAGTTCTTCTTGCCGGCAGGCCCGCAACTGGGCGGCTATCTTATGGTCGAGGATGGCGTCTTTGGCGCCTGGCAGGCCGACGAGCCCTCTTGCGAGATTAAGGACTACACGGGATCGTGGATCGCACCGGGTATGGTCGATACTCACATCCATGGCTTCTACAACCACTCAACTACCGATAACGATCCCGAGGGCATCGATATCAGCTCGACCGAGCTCGCCCGTCGCGGTACCACCAGCTGGCTGCCCACGACGTTCACCGATGGCGTCGAGCAGATCAAGGACGCTTGCGCCGCCATCGCTCAGGCGGACGAAGGCCGCGGCCCCGACTTCTGCGGCGCTCGCATTCAGGGCATCTACCTGGAGGGCCCCTTCTTTACCATGAAGCACGTGGGCGCGCAGAACCCCGCTTATCTGATCGACCCCTCCGAGGAGGTCTTCGATCAGTGGCAGGAGGCTGCGGGTGGCCGCATCGTTAAGAGCGCCATGGCGGCCGAGCGCGACGGTGCCGCTGCTTATGCGGCTGCTCTGAACGCCAAGGGTGTGGTGACCAGCATCGGTCACTCCGACGCCACCTACGATGAGTGCATCGCCGCCATCAACGCCGGTGCCAGCTGCTTTACGCATACCTATAACGGCCAGCGCGGACTGCATCACCGTGAGCCCGGTGTCGTGGGTGCCGCCATGTCCACGCCCGAGACCTACGCCGAGATCATCTGTGACGGCAAGCACGTGAACCCTGCCGCCATCAAGGCACTGCTGCAGGCAAAGGGCTGGCAGCACACGGTGCTCATTACCGACTGCCTTGGCTGCGGCGGAATGCCCGAGGGCAGCTACACCAGCGGCGGCATGGACGTCATCATGAAGGACAACCTGTGCTGGCTCGCCGACGGCAAGAGCATTGCCGGCTCGGTGCTCACGCTTGCCCAGGGCGTCAAGAACATTGTCGATTGGGGCATTGCCAGCGCCGATATTGCCATTCGCATGGCAACCGAGGTGCCGGCTCGCTCTGCACACATCGAGGATAAGTGCGGCAGCATCATGCCGGGTCGCGACGCCGACTTTGTCGTGTTCGACCATGAGCTCACCCTCGTCGAGACGTATGTTGGCGGCCAGAGCGTCGGCAACGCCTTTACCGAGTAGCGATAGAAAAAGACGGCGGGCCCGAATCTGCTCGGACCCGCCGTATGGGTTAAACGCTCAAAAGCACCTTCACAGTTACAGCTTGTTAGCGATCTTCTTTGCCGTGCGCTTGACGCCGGCCACCAGGCCTCCTGCAGGATGCTCCTTCTCGTATGCTAGACGCTTCTCGCGCTTGGCGTACTCTTCGACGATGATGTCGCCATACTCGTCTTCGATCTTGTCGAAGAAGTCGACGGCGCCCTTAATTTCCTCAGCGGTCGGGTGTCCCTTTTGGACACCGCCGGCGAGTTTGAACGGCCCCCACGTATCAAAGCCGGGACAGCCGTAGACACCCATAAAGATGGCCTGCCTCATGCGGCAGATGCCATCGATATCCTTGCCGTACCACTTGTTTTTGCCGCCATAGGTCATAAGGCCAAACACCTTGTCCTGCGGCTGCAGCACGTTCGTGAGCACGCGTGCCATGTCCTTGTCGATCTCGGAGTAATAGATGCCCGTGGCGACACCGATCAGATGATATTCGTGCAGGTCTGGGTACTCGTTTTTACCGAGTGACTTCACATCGAGGGTATCGATTTCGGGGTGCGCCTCGACGATGGCGTCCACGAGCTTTTTCGTATTGCCGTGATGGCGCGAGGCGTAGAGGATGATGGTTCGCATAAGAAGGCCTTTCAGCTGTAATTGCATCAATGTCTATATGGTACCCCGTTGCATGGCTGGGATACCGGACGTATCGATGAACGTGCGGGTTTGTCCTTTTGTCAGGGCCGAGACGGGTTCTTGCGAGCAAAAAGCAGTTGTTCGAAAGGATGGGCAATGGAATACGCTCTCTCCAACGATTCGATTTCTATTAAGGTGTCCACGGCTGGTGGTTCGTTTACCTCGATTGAGGCCGGAGGTCGCGAGTATCTGTGGCAGGGCGATTCTGCCGTGTGGTCCGGCCAGGCACCGATTTGCTTCCCGATTTGCGGAGGCTTGCGCGACAACAGCGCCATGACGTTCGCCGGGCATCATGTAAAGCTCGCTCGCCACGGGTTTGCGCGCAAACAGGAGTGGAAGCTGCTGAGCCAAGGTGAGAACGAGTTGGCGATGTGCCTGGCTTCGGAGGATAACGCCGCGCTGCTGAGCGATTATCCGTACCCGTTTAAGCTTGTCGCTCGTTATACGCTTGAGGGGGATGCCGTGCGCGTCTCCTACGAGGTGACCAACGAGGGCACCGAGGACATGCCGTTCTTTATCGGTGGCCATCCCGGCTTTAGGTGCCCGCTCGATGAGGGCGAGGCCTATACGGATTACGAACTGCGCTTTGAGAAAGACGAGGCTGCGGAGCTCTGCACCGCTGTCCCTTCGACTGGATTGATTGACGTGGCGAACCGCTCCAAGAACCCCATGGCGGGAAAGACTCTGCCCCTGTCGCATGAGCTCTTCGATTTTGCGGAGACCATCTTTGACGTACTCGAGAGTCGTCAGGTCACGCTTTCTAAGAAGGGCGAGGACAAGGGCGTTCGCCTGAGCTTTGAGGGCTTCCCGTATCTCATTGTGTGGAGTAAGCCCGAGGGCGATTTTGTGGCAGTTGAACCCTGGGGCGGCCTCTCGACCTGCTCCGATGAGGACGACGTACTTGAGCATAAGCGCGGCTGCCTTGTCGCCAAGCCCAAGGAGACCATCGTTCGCTCGTTCACGATTGAGACTCTGTAATTCCGTTTTGTCGACTCGTATCGCGAGGCACAAGGAGCCTGCGAGATAAGGAGCTAAAAATGATCCTCACCGTTACGATGAACCCGTCTGTCGATACGCGCTATCAACTCGATGAGCTCGTTATCGACGACGTCAACCGTGTGACGCCCGAAAAGACCGCCGGCGGCAAGGGCCTCAACGTGGCCCGTGTGCTGGGTCAGCTGGGCGACGACGTTGTGGCAACCGGTCTGCTCGGCGGCCACATGGGCGCCTACATGGCCGAGCTCATGGACGCCAACGGTATTAACAACGACTTTGTGCCCATCAAGGGCGAGACCCGCATCTGCCTCAATATCCTTCATGCCGGCAACCAGACCGAGCTGCTCGAGAGCGGCCCGACAATTGCCCCCGAGGAGCTCGATGCCTTTACCGCCAAGTTTACCGAGCTTGCGAGCAAGGCCGACGTCGTCACCATCTCGGGTTCGCTGCCCCGCGGTGTCGAGGCGGACTACTATGCCAAGATCACGGGCATTGCCGAGAACGCCGGCGCCAAGGTGTTGCTCGATACCTCGGGTGCTTCGCTCGAGGCCGCCCTTAAGTCCGAAATTAAGCCCGAGCTGGTCAAGCCTAACCTGACCGAGATCAACGGCCTTCTGGGCACGAGCTTTACCACTGACGATGTGGACGAGCTCCGCGCCGCGCTCGCCTCTGACGCCCGATTCTCCGATATCCCCTGGGTCGTCGTGTCCATGGGCGCTGCCGGCTCTGTTGGCTTCCACAATGGCCGTGCGTTCCGCGCAAAGACGCCCGATATCCCTGCCGTTAACGCTACGGGTTCTGGTGACTCCACTATCGCAGGCTTCGCACATGCCATCGCTGCTGGCGCAGACGACGAGACGGTACTGCGTACCGCCAACACCTGCGGCAAGCTCAATGCCATGGATCCCATGACCGGCCATCTGGTCATGGACCGTTGGGATGAGGTCTACAACGGCGTTGTCGTGACTGAGCTGTAAGAGCTTGGGCGTCGGCCCCGGCATCGCTTGCTGGCTCATGTCGACGACAAGTGCGGTAGCATTATGCCTGGCCGCGACGCCGACTTTGTCGTGTTCAGTCCCGACCTTACCCTGGTCGAGACGTATGTGGGCGGCAACAGCGTCGGCAGCGCGTTTGCCGAGTGGCCGCCAAAGAAACGATCCGAGAGGGGATTTAGATGATTTACGGTGCACTGGGCGATATCGAGGATTATCGCGGAATGCTCAAGGGCCTCGACGTGCTGATCGATTGGCTCGAGGAGAACGATCCGGCGAAGCTCGAGGTCGGCAGCTATCCGATTCTGGGCGACAAGGTCTTTGCGAACGTCATGGCTCCCACGACGCGTCCCGAGGACGAGGCTCACTATGAGACGCATCAGCGCTATCACGACCTGCAGGTCGACGTCGAGGGTCGCGAGGCCTTTAAGGTCGCCACGGGCAGCCTGACGCTGGTCCAGGAGTTTGACGAGAAGGACGACTACGATCTGGTCGATTCCGACGCTTCGATCGCCGGCGATCTTGCCGACGACAAGTTTGCGCTGTTCGTTGCCGGCGAGCCTCATATGCCCACGCTCGAGTTCCCGGGCGATGGCGCACAGCCGGTCAAGAAGATTTGCTTTAAGCTGCTCGCAGATGCTTACTGGGAGGAGTAGCGAGCTACTCGGCTGAGTTGTTCGTGTTGCGAGCGTTATCCTTTGGGGGAGCGCGCTTAGGCCCCGCTGATCGCGGTTCCTTAGGGGATTGCGGCTGGCGGGGCTTTTTGTTGAGTAGGGGAGTTACCGGCGGCGTTGTACTTGGGTTGGCGCATTCGCACTCCAAATCGGCAACAAAAAAGCCGCCCAAAGGCGGCTATCTTGTGCAATGGAGCCAGCGACCGGGCTCGAACCGGTGACCCCCGCTTTACGAGAGCGGTGCTCTACCAACTGAGCTACGCTGGCGGCCATATGATGACGCAACTGAGGCGTCAACGGCTGTCTATGATACGGGACATCGCACATCCGCGCAAGTGTTCTGACGGCTTTTCTCACTTTAAATGCACTAATATTGGAGACGCGATGTCTTGCTCTTACGGGTCTCAAACAGAGTGGGGTGGCGATGGCTCAACCCAAGATTCTTCTCACACGCATCGACGACCGGTTTATTTGCGGGCAAGACATTGAGCTGTGGAACGAGGCGACTGGTTCCAACCTTGTCCTAATCGTCAACGATGAGATCGCGGCGGATTCGCGCCAATGGGCACCCATGAGGGTGGCGGCGCCAGAAGGCGTTTGGACGCGGTTTTTCTCGGTGCAAAGGACCATCGACATCATTCATACCGCAACGCCGCGCCAATGGATTCTCATCATGGTGGCCTCACCCGCCGATGCGCTCGCGCTGGTTAAGGGCGGTGTGCCGATCACCAAAATCAACATTGGCCATATGCAGGCAGGGGAGGGCAAGCGCCCCATAACGCCCGCGGTTGCCGTGAGCGACGCAGACGTTGCTGCCCTCAAAGAACTGCAGGCGCTCGGCATAGAGCTAGAAATCCGCTATCTCCCCAGTTCCAATCCCGACCCCATCCAACTGGTCATTTAAGAACGTCCCCAATGACTAGGCAGCAAAACGCCCGTCGGCGGCGGTGCCGGCGGGCGCTACTGTGCGATATGTTGCGCCGTGCGTTTAGTGCCTCATAAAGTGGTATTCGATCACATTGCTGTAGGGGTGACCCGGGCCCACAATGCCCTGCGGGAACAGCGGCTGGTGCGGCGTGTCGGGGTACATTTCTGCCTCGAGGGCAAAGCCGGCACCCCAGCCATAGTTAGCATCGTCCTTGGCGTGCTCGTCGCCCAGCCAGTTGCCGGTGTAGAGCTGCACGCCCGGGGCAGTGGTGTAATAGTCCAGCTCACGGCCGGTCCACATCTCCTCAACATGCATCGCGCGGCGCAGATTACGGCCGTACTGATAGCCATCGATGCACAGACAGTGATCGTAGCCACGGGCCTGCTTAATCTGCGGATCGTCGGCCTCCATGCCGGGAGCGACGGGACGCAGCTCGCGGAAGTCAAACGGCGTGCCCTCGACCGGAGCGATCTCGCCGGTGGGGATGTTCTGCTCGTTAATGGGCAGGTAATGGGCAGCGTTGGCGACAAAGAAGTGCTCACAGTCCATGCCGGCGTTATGGCCGGCAAGGTTAAAGTACGTGTGGTTGGTCATGGACACGTAGGTGGCGCGGTCGCTCTCGCAGCCATACTCGACACGAAAGACGCCGGTGCGCGTCACGGTAAACACGGCCGTAAAGGTGCGGTTGCCGGGTAGGCCCAGCTCGCCATCCTCAAGCGAGGTGGTCATGCGCACGGCATTGTGGACCTCGTCGAGCTCAACATCCCATACGCGCTTGTGCAGGCCGTGCTCAAGATCGCTGTGCAGGTTGTTGACGCCTTCGTTGGCCGGCAAATGCCAGTCCGTGCCGTCGATGGTGATTGTGGCGCCCGCGGTGCGGTTTGCCACGGGGCCGATGGTCGCGCCAAAGCAGGCGGGGTTGTCAAAGTAATCCTCGAGCTTATCGAAGCCCAGCACCACATCGCGCGCGTTGCCGGGGATGTCGGGCACGTCGATGCCCAACACGGTGGCGCCATAGTCCATAATGCGAACGCAGATCTCGGGCCCGTTGAGGGTGTAACAATGAACGGGGGTACCGCACGGCGCGGTGCCGAAAAGCTCGGAAGTGATCATTTGGTTCCTAACATCGAGGTATTTCGGACAAACTGTAGCGCGAACAGGCGAGATTATCACTACACCCCACTAAAGCAGGGGGTATTTTTCTCAAAAAAGTGATGATTGGAGCTGTGCGGGCGTTCATTTCTGACGCGCGCGAGTCTGATACAATTTGTTCGTTATTGTTTGAATTGACGTGAGCGTGGAACAGCGAGGACTCATCGTGATTAAAGCGGAGCGACAGGATAAGGTTCGGCAGCTGCTCGAGGAACAGGGAACGGTCTCGGTCAAGGAGATTTCGGATGCGTTAGGTGTCTCGGATATGACGATCCGCCGTGACCTTGAGGAGCTTGCGAGCCTGGGCGAGATCGAGCGCGTGCACGGCGGAGCCCGCAGTGCGCAGGGCCGTCCACACGCTATGCTGCGCCATGAGTATTCGCACAGCGAAAAGCGCACGAAGCATGCCGAGGAAAAGTTGCAGATTGCGCGCCGTTCTGTGGAGCTTATCGAGGAAGGCTCGACCATCTTTTTGGGCACGGGCACCACGGTTGAGCAGATGGCCTCGATGCTGCCGGCGTTTCGCCTGCGCATTGTGACCAATTCGCTTTCGGTGTTTAACCTGCTCGAGGCGCGCGAAGACTGCGACCTGTGCCTGGTGGGCGGCATGTACCGTCGCCGCACCGCCGCTTTTGTGGGACCAACGGCCGAGGATACCCTGCGTGCGCTGGGCATCGACGCGGCGTTTATCGGTGCCAACGGCATTCTGGACGGCGACGTGTCTACATCCAATATGGAAGAGGGCCGCATCCAGCAGCTCGCCTTTAGCAAGGCCGACTCGCGCTATCTGATCGCCGACTCCAGCAAGATCGGCAAGCGCGACTTCTACA
>UQWK01000001.1 GCA_900544725.1 uncultured Collinsella sp. | reverse complement strand
ACGATCCTTTCAGTTACACGCGGCGACGCTTCTTGGGGCGGCAGCCGTTGTGCGGGATGGGGGTCTTGTCCTGGATGCTCGAGACCTCGAGGCCAGCAGCCTGGAGGGAGCGGATGGCGGTCTCACGACCGGAGCCGGGGCCCTTGACGAAGACGGAAACCTTCTTCATACCGTGCTCCATGGCCTGCTTGGCAGCAGCCTCGGCAGCCATCTGGGCAGCGAACGGCGTGGACTTACGGGAGCCCTTGAAGCCCACCTGGCCAGCCGACTTCCAGGAAATGACGTTGCCCTGGGGATCGGTGATCGAAACGATCGTGTTGTTGAACGTAGAACGAATGTGAGCCTGGCCCACGGAAATGTTCTTACGGTCCGCGCGCTTCAGACGGGCAGCGCGAACGTTCTTCTTAGCAGTAGCCATCTATCTAGCGCTCCTTATTTCTTCTTCTTAGCACCGATCTGACGCTTCGGGCCCTTGCGGGTACGAGCGTTAGTGTGGGTGCGCTGGCCGCGGACCGGGAGGCCCTTGCGGTGACGAAGGCCGCGGTTGCAGCCGATGTCCATAAGGCGCTTGACGTTCTGGTTGCGCTCACGGCGGAGGTCGCCCTCAACCATGATCTGATTCTTATCGATATAATCGCGGATGGCGTTAACCTCATCCTCGGTGAGGTCCTTAACGCGCGTATCCACGTTAACGTTGCACTCGACGCAAATCTTCGTCGCAGTGGTGCGGCCGATGCCGTAAATGTAGGTCAGACCGATCTCAACGCGCTTCTCACGCGGGAGGTCGACACCATTAATACGGGCCAACGTAGTCTCCTCTCTTAACCCTGACGCTGCTTATGACGGGGGTTCTCGCAAATGACGAGGACCTTGCCATGGCGCCTAATGATTTTGCACTTATCGCACATCTTCTTGACCGAAGGACGTACCTTCATCGTTCTTCCTTTCGGTAGCGCTCAAACTACTTCCCTACTATCTACTCGCCCAGCCGCAGGCGTTTAAAACTATGGCTGGTCTTCACACGCAAACCGACCGTAGGTTGAGCTAAGCCTGCAGTCGGAAAAGAGCGTGTATGTGTGTCGCTATTTATAGCGATAGGTGATGCGACCGCGGGTCAGGTCATACGGGGAAAGCTCCACGACAACCCTGTCACCGGGGAGAATGCGGATGTAATTCATTCGGATCTTGCCAGAAATGTTGCACAGAACCGAATGACCGTTCTCGAGCTCGACCTTAAACATGGCGTTGGGCAGCGGTTCCTTTACCGTACCCTCGAGCTCAATTGCGTCTTCCTTCTTCACAAGCAATCATCTTTCTCTAGAAAACGACAGCGATTGAGTATTCTACAATACGCGTGCACGTATCGTAATATCTTCGTAATGGCTCCACAACTAAGTGAAACTTGTTACTTTGAAATGTAAATGCCGACGAATTTGAACGCGGCCTCTACATCTCGCCTCCTTGCAAGGAGCACCAAGCGCCTTGCGCGTCGGTGGTGAGAATCACCGGACCGTCATCGGTGATGGCGACGGTGTTCTCGTAGTGCGCGGCGGGCAGGTGGTCGTTGGTCGTGACGATCCAACCATCGGAGCCCGTGCTCACATGATTGGATCCCATCGTGACCATCGGCTCGATGGCAATGACCATACCGGCCTGGAGACGAACGCCCCTCCCCTTCTTTCCGTAATTCGGAACGTTAGGGTCCTCGTGCATCACATGGCCAATACCGTGCCCCACATAATCGCGAAGCACGCCATAGCCGTGAGACTCGGCGAGAGACTGGACGGCATAACCAATGTCCCCAATATGGTTACCGGGAACAGCCTGCTCGATTGCAGCCTTAAGGCAATCGCGCGTAACCTCGCACAGGGCCTTGGCCTCGGGCGTGGGTGTGCCGACGAAAAACGTCCAAGCGTTATCGCCGACCCAACCGTCAACAACGGCTCCTGTATCGATGGAGATGATATCGCCATCGCGCAGGATCATGTCGGGATTGGGAATACCGTGGACCACGGCATCGTTGATCGATGCACAAATGGTACCGGGGAACCCGCCGTAACCCTTAAAGGCCGGGGTGCCGCCATGCATGCGGATAATCTGCTCCGCAAGCTGATCAAGCTCAAAGGTCGAAACACCAGGGCGAACCATGGCTCCAACGTGGCGGAGCGCCATCTTAGATAGCGCTCCTGCCTTCTTCATCTGCTCGATTTGCGTTGCAGACTTAATCTTGATCATAGACCGAGAGCCTCTTTGACATCCCCGTACACGGTCTCGCGAGCCTGGTCACCGTTGACCGACTTGAGCAGACCCTGGCCACGATAGTAGTCGACGAGGGGGCTCGTGGACTTCTCGTAGACGTCGAGACGGTTCTTGATGGTCTCGGGCTTGTCGTCATCGCGCTGATACATCTCGCCACCGCACTTGGGGCAGACAGCATCGGCAGCGGTGCCGGTGTAACCGCAGGCGCGGCAGGTGCGACGCGAAGACAGACGGTCGATGATGACCTCGGGGGCCACGTCGACCAGAAGGGCGCAGTCGATCTCGCGACCCATGGCGGAGAGCTCGGAATCGAGCGTCACAGCCTGGGCGGTGTTGCGCGGGAAGCCATCGAGAATGAAACCCTGCTGGGCGTCATCGGCGGCAAGGCGCTCCTTGACAAGGTCGATAACGAGCTGGTCGGGAACGAGCTCGCCGGCGTCCATGTACTTCTTAGCCTGAATACCAAGCTCGGTGCCACCCTTGACGGCGGCACGCAGCAGGTCGCCCGTGGAAATGTGAGCGACGCCAAACTCGGCGACGAGCTCCTGTGCGACGGTGCCCTTACCGGCACCCGGAGCTCCGAGCAATACGAGGTTCATGAGCAATCCTCCTCTAGCCTATTTAAAGAATCCATCGTAATCATACATCTTGATCTGGCCTTCGAGCTTGTCGACCGTGTCGAGCACGACGCCGACCATGATGAGGATGGACGTGCCGCCAAATGCCTGGATCAGCTGGTTACCCGTAAAGGAGAAAATGATCGAAGGCACGATGGCGATGAGCGCCAAGAAGACAGCGCTGGGAAGCGTGATCTTGTTGAGCGCGTTCTTGATGTAGGCCGCGGTAGCCCTGCCCGGACGGACGCCCGGAATAAAGCCGCCCTGCTTCTTAAGGTTGTCGGCCGTGTCATCGGGGTTGAACACCATGGAGGTGTAGAAGTATGCGAAGAACACGATGAGGACAACGTTAAGCACCCAGTTGAGCCAACCGGTCGAGAGCGCGGAGGCAACTGCCTGAATCCAGCCGATACCGGGGAAGAACACGGCAATCTGGGCCGGGAAGTACAGCAGCGCCGAAGCGAAGATGATCGGCACGACACCCGCGGTGTTGACCTTGATGGGCAGGTAGGTGGTCTGGCCACCCATCATGCGACGGCCCACAACGCGCTTGGCGTAGGAGACCGGAATGCGGCGCTGGCCGCGCTCAAGGAAAACGATCAGCGGGATGACCAGCAGGATGATGGCGCAGATGATCACCATAGTGATGATGCCACCGGCGTTACCCTCGGTGCTGGAGAAGATCGCCTGCGGAAGACCGGCCATGATGTTCGCGAAGATGATCAGCGACATGCCATTGCCGATACCGCGCTGGGTGATGAGCTCACCAATCCACATGATCAGCATGGCGCCCGCGGTGAGCGTACCGACGATCATGAGGTCAAAGATGATCTCGGGAGCGCCGGCGCCATTAAAGCTGATGCCGAAGCTCTTAAAGAGGAAGAGGTAACCCACGGAGTTGAGGATAGCCAGAGCCAAGGTAAGGTAACGCGAATACTGCGTAATCTTGGTCTGACCGACCTCGCCCTCGCGGGCAAGCTCATGCAGGGAAGGCACGACGGCCTGGAGCATCTGGAGGATAATCGAGCTCGTGATGTACGGCATGATGCCCAAAGAGAACACCGAGACATAGCTCAAAGCGCCACCAGAGAAAAGATTCAGGAGGGCCATAGCACCTGCGGCGACCGAGTTACTCCCGGTCGAGAAAAGGCCCAGCATCCCCTGGAAGGGAATGCCGGGCACAGGAACGTGCGCACCAATGCGGTACACGACGAGCATAGCTATGGTAAAAAGAATCTTTTCGCGCAGTTCTTTGATGCGGAAAGCATTCTTAAGACCATTTAGCACGGCAGCTCGACCTTTCCGCCGGCGGCCTCGATCTTGGCCTGCGCAGAAGCGCTGACCTTGTCGACCTTGACCGTGAACTTCTTGGTGAGCTCACCATTGCCGAGCACCTTGACGGGCTCGAACTCGCTCTTGGTGATGCGAGCGGCCTTAAGAGCGGCACCGTCGATCACAGCGCCGTCCTCGAACTTACGCTCGAGACGCTCAACGTTGACGGCGGTGTACTCGATACGACGGGGGTTGCGGAAGCCCGGAAGCTTGGGCAGGCGCATAGCCAGCGGAGTCTGGCCACCCTCGAAGCCGGCACCCTTGGTGCCGCCAGAGCGAGAGCCTTGGCCCTTCTGGCCGCGGCCAGAAGTGGTGCCGTGACCCGAAGAATTGCCACGGCCGACGCGCTTGCGGCTCTTGGTGGAACCGGGCGCGGGAGTAAGATCGTGAAGCTGCATTTGCTACTCCTCTACAATCTCGACAAGGTGCTTGACCTTGAAGATCATGCCGCGGACGGACTCGTTGTCAGCAATCTCGCGAACCTCGCGGATCCTGTGGAGACCGAGGGCACGGACAGTACGGACCTGATCCTGCTTGCAACCGTTGGTGCTGCGGACCTGCTTGATCTTGATGGTGTCAGCCATGCTTAGTTCTCCTTACCGACGAACATCTCGGAGACCGTCAGGCCACGGCGAGCCGCGACGTCCTCAGGGCTGGAGAGCTCCTTGAGGCCCTCGACGGCAGCCTTGATGATGTTAAGGCCGTTGTCGGTACCGAGGGACTTGGACAGGACGTTCTTGATGCCAGCAAGCTCGAAGAGGGGGCGCACAGCGCCGCCGGCGATAACGCCGGTACCCTCGACAGCGGGCTTGATGATGATGCGGCCGGCACCAAAGTGACCGAGAACCTCGTGCGGGATGGTGCCCTGATCGGTCACCGGCACGTGGAACATGTTCTTCTTGGCATCGAGAGACGCCTTGGAGATGGCCAGGGGCACCTCAGCGGACTTGCCCATGCCAACGCCGACGTTGCCCTTGCCGTCGCCAACGACGACGAGAGCGACGAGGCTCATGCGACGACCACCCTTGACGGTCTTCGACACGCGGTTGATGTAAACGACGCGCTCCTCGAACTCGGAGGCCTCGCGCTGCTGCTTCTGATTACGAGCCATGTGCTACATACCTCCTAGAACTCGAGACCGGCGGCACGAGCACCGTCGGCGAGGGCCTTAACGCGGCCATGGTAGATACGGCCACCGCGATCGAAGGCGACCTTGGTGATGCCGGCCTCGATGGCGCGCTTGCCAACGAGCTGACCGACCTTCTCCGCAGCCTCCTTGTTCGAGGTGTGGGTGCCCTTGAACTCGGCCTCGAGGGTCGAGGCGGAGACGAGCGTCAGGCTAGAGCCCTTGCTGTCGTCGATGATCTGGGCATAGATGTTGGCGTTAGTACGGGTCACGCGAAGACGCGGACGCTCGGCGGTACCCGAGACCTTGCCGCGAACACGACGCTGACGACGCTTGAGGCCTTCCAGCTTCGCCTTATGCTTGTTCATACGTAAACTCCTAAAAAGGTTGATCTTGCCAGCACCTGACGGGGTGCTGGTCTTATGCGAGTGAGTCGGTTACGACTACTTGGCGGCCTTACCCAGCTTGCGGCGGATGTGCTCGCCAACGTAGTGGATACCCTTGCCCTTGTAAGGCTCGGGAGGACGATGGCCGCGGATCTCAGCGGCGATCTGACCGACCTGCTGCTTGTTGATACCCTTGACGTTCACGTGGGTGTTGTCGGGAACCTCGAAGGTGATGCCCTCGGGAGCCTCGACGATCACGGGGTGCGAGAAGCCCAGGGAGAACTCGAGGTTCTTGCCCTTCTGCTGCACGCGGTAACCGACGCCGGCGAGCTCGAGCTTCTTCTCGAAGCCCTCGGAAACGCCAACAACCATGTTGTGGATGAGGGCGCGGGTGAGGCCGTGGCGGGCACGGGTCTCACGCTCGTCGTCGGGACGGGAAACGGTGAGGACGTTGTCCTCGACGTTGATAGCGAGCTTCTCAAAGACATCGAGCTCGAGCTGGCCCTTGGGGCCCTTGACGACAACGTTGTTGCCGTTGACTGCCACTTCGACTCCGGCGGGAATCTGGACAGGCTTATTACCGATACGAGACACGGTGATCTCCTTTCCTTCTACCTACCGAGCGAATTACCAGACGTAAGCGATGATCTCGCCGCCGACGTTGTGCTTGCGAGCATCGCGGTCGGTCATGACGCCATGGCTGGTGGAAATAATGGCGGTACCAAGGCCACCGCGGACGCGGGGCATGTCGGCAACGCCGGTGTACTTACGCAGGCCCGGCTTGGAAATGCGGCGGATGCCGTTGATGACCTTAGCCTTCTTGGGACCATACTTAAGCGTGATGTGCAGAGTCTTCTGGGGAACGGTGTCCTCGACATCGTAGCCCTCGATGTAGCCCTCCTCGTGCAGAACACGAGCGATCTCGACGAGCTTCTTGCTGCTCGGCATGGAGACCGTGGCCTTGTTCACAGAGTTAGCGTTACGGATGCGCGTAAGCATATCTGCGATCGGGTCTGTAAGGTTCATACAGATTCTCCTTCGTTCTTGATGAACACGTGCTCTTGGTTCTTCGCCGCCCTTAACGGCAAAGCCTAACTAGCGCGTTTTCCCTGTTCCAAACGGATGCTTGAAACGCTGGTAGTGACTTACCAGCTGGCCTTCTTAACGCCGGGAAGCTCGCCCTTGAGTGCAAGCTCGCGGAAGCAGACACGGCACAGGCCGAACTTGCGGTACACAGAGTGCGGACGGCCGCAGCGCTGGCAGCGCGTGTACTCACGAGTAGAGAACTTCTGCTTGCGATTGCACTTGACGATCATCGATGTCTTAGCCACTTATATCCTCCTCACATAGAGTATTGTTCGCCCCAAGCGCCGCCCCCTTGTGGGAACGGCGCTTATAGGGCAGGTGAACCTATTTCTTGAACGGGAAACCGAAGGCGTCCAGAAGGGCCTTGGCCTCCTCATCGGTGTTGGCGGTGGTCACGAAAGTGATGTCCATACCACGCTGGTGATCGACGGAATCGAAGTCGATCTCGGGGAAGATGAGCTGCTCGGTAACGCCCATGGAGAAGTTACCACGGCCGTCGAAGCTCTTGGCGGAGATGCCGCGGAAGTCGCGGATACGGGGGATCGCGACGGAGGTCAGACGATCGAAGAACTCCCACATACGGTCGCCACGCAGGGTAACCTTGCAGCCGATCGGCATACCAGCGCGCAGGCGGAAGGTAGCGATGGACTTGCGGGCGCGGGTGATCATCGGCTGCTGGCCGGTGATGGCACGCAGGTCGCGCACGGCACCGTCGATGGCCTTGGAATCGGTAGCGGCCTCGCCGACACCCATGTTCACGACAATCTTCTCAAACTTGGGGATCATCATGACGTTCTCGTACTGGAACTTGTCCTGAAGCTGCTGCTTGACCTCGTTGTTGTACTTGGTCTTCAGACGCGGCACATACTTCTCTTCTGCCATTGTTCACTCCTTCTTGGGGTTTTAAGCACGGGGCGTGGCCACGGTGGGTTGTCCTCGTGCCTCCTGGCTGCATCCGCGCCGCTCATGGCATTTCGCGGTTTGGACTCGACGCAGCAGGAGCCGACAAAACAATCGGTACTATACGCGCATCGGGGGCGTATTTCCAGAAAAACCTCGTCTGCCTGCACAACTCCACAACTCCCCCGCACAAATTGATCCCAAAAAGCAGTTGCGGTGAAATAGGGACTGTTTGATGGCTTAACAGGCTTAAACAGTCCCTATTTCACCGCAACTCATATATGGGGATGCGATTAGCGCTTGCGGGGGACGAGTTTGGTGCGGCGCAGGTGGATCATCTCGGCGGCAATGGAGATGGCGATCTCCTCGGGGTCCTCGGCCTCGATGGCGACACCGATCGGCAGGTGCAGCTCGTCGATTTGCTCCTGTGCAAAGCCCTCCTGCTCCAGGCGGGCGCGCACAAAGGCCGTCTTGCGACGCGATCCCAGGCAGCCTAGGTAGGCAGGCTTGGCGCGCATGGCCTGAATCACCACGTCGATATCGGACTTGTGACCCGCCGTGGCGACGACCACCAGGTCGCGCGGGCCGATGGGGCACTGCTTGATTAGGTTCTTGTAGTCGACCAGACGACGATCGTAGACACCGGGCACCCATTCGGGGGTCAGCGTGCCGGGGCGGTCATCGCACGCCACAACGGCAAAGCCCGCCGCCGTGAGCACGCGCGCCGTCGCGGCGCCCACGTGTCCGCAGCCAAAGATGTAGGTCAGGCCCTCGGGGCAGAGCGTCTCGATGTGCGCCGGGGGAATCTCGGAGGCGGCGTTGGTGTAGGTGACCTTACTCCCCTCCTCCACCAGCGAAAGCCCGGGGCAGCCCGCAATGGTACGGCGCGATTCCTCGCCATGGTACTCGGCCACATCGCCCTCGAGCACGCTCGCGATAAACGGTTCAAAGTCGATGACGAAGTCGCCGATGCGCCGATAGGCCAAGACGTCGGCTATTTCCTGGAACAACGACGCCTGAGTCGCATCCAGATGCAGGTAGCACAGGCAGATGGCTCCGCCGCAGATCATGCCGGTATCGGAGTTCTCGCCGCCCATGGTGTAGCGGACCAGACGCGACTGTCCCGCGCTCAGGAGCTCGCGCGCCTCATCCAGCGCAAAGAGCTCGATCTTGCCGCCGCCGATGGTACCCGCTTGGCTGCCATCGGCAAAGACGGCCATCCAGGCGCCCACGCCGCGCGGCGATGACCCCGCCGTACCGGCCACGACCACGAGCTCGCATGTCTCGCCAGCACGCAGGGCGGCAAGCGCCGCATTCACAACATCGAGCTTTTCCATTGCCGCCTTCTATCCTCTAAAGACATCGGTGAGCATAGCGAGTGCCTCGAGCACGCCGCCGCCGACCGACGTCGCCTTGTCCGAAATGTAGTTGATATAGCTGGCATCGCCGCGCGGATCGACGTCGGCACATTTAAAGCCCTCGGTCACCTGAACGCCGTCGACCAAAAGACCGCGCAAGCAGCCGTCAATCTGCGTGACCATGGGAGTATCGCCCGCGTAGCCAATCACGTCTCCGGCGCTCACGATGTCGCCGATTGCGCGGTCGGACCGAAACACGCCGGCGGCGGGGCTGTGGATAACGCGCTCCTTGCCATAGCCGGCGATAATGCCCGGCACGCCCGTGTTGGGCTGGGGCGAACCTTGGGTAATGACACGGCCGAGAAAATGCCCGCGCATGGTCTCGACCGCGGCGTCGCAATCGACCGGCGCGGTAAAGCCCGGCCCCACGGCAATGACGGCAGGCGCCATGTCGCGCGTGGTGCCCAGGTTGCGCTTGGCCAAAATCGCGTCGACCACAGCCGCGGGTTTCAGCTCATCGAGCATCTTGGCCTGAGGGTCCACCACGACGGCAACATCCCCCGCTCGGGTAATCTCGAGCGCCTCAGCCGGCGTCTGCGCCAAGCGAGCGCGAATGCCTTCGACCTGGACCTCACCCAGGCGAATGGCCTCGCAAAAACTGATTGTGCGACGGATGCACGTGGGAACCGCGATATCAGCCATGACGACCGACACGCCGGCGCGCACCAAGCGAGCGGCGACGCCCGTGGCGATATCGCCGGCGCCGCGAACATAAACGAGCATTCCCGGGGAACCTCCCTGTGCTACGGTTTGAGCAGAGCAAAAGCGGTTCGACCGCTACTCTGATGATTATTTATTATCACAGTATTATACGGCGGTGAACAGATGGAAACGACGAGCGGAAACCTTGCCTCCGCGCTCAAGATCGAGCCGGGCATTACCGCGATTATCGGCAGTGGCGGCAAGTCGACGCTGCTGAAGACGCTAGGACTCGAACTCATGCGCGCCGGCGGCAGGGTGCTTCTCTGTACCACCACGCACATGTTTCCCGTCGCCGGCGTACCATGGGACGGGTCGAGCCGTCGCCTGGACGCCGCGCCTTGGAAGCCGGGGGCCGCACATTTTCCCGGCTGCACCTGCGAGGCATGCGCGGGCATGAACCGCGGAAGTATCTGCCAGGCGGGTGTTTTGGACCCGGAGACAGGCAGGCTCTCCGCTCCCGCCGAGCCGCTCAGCAAACTGGCACGGCGCTTTGACTATGTGCTGGCCGAGGCAGATGGCAGCAAGCGACTCCCGCTCAAGGCGCATGCCGCCTGGGAGCCGGTAATTCCCGCCGCCACGGCAAACGTTATCTGGGTCGTCGGCGCCTCGGGGCTGGGTAAGCCCGTCGCCGAGGTTGTCCACCGCCCCGAGCTCTTCTGCGAGCGCTGCGGCTGCGAGCCCACCGACATTGCCACCCCAGAGCGCGTCGCCATGGTGCTCAATGTCGAGCTGCGGATGCTGAGCCTCAACAATGCCCGCGTCATGCTCAACCAAGTCGACACGCTTGCCGACCCAACGATGGCAGATCGCTTCGAGACAGCCCTCGGCCGCTCCGTCGTCGCCACCAGCCTCAAATAGCCGGCGCTGCCCCAGCAGACCTATAAGTTGCGGTGAAATAGTTCCTGAAACGGCCTATTTGGCGGCTAAACAGGAACTATTCCACCGCAACTGCGGAGGGGAATCCGGTGATCTTCCTGCTAGCGGGGGACGTAGCGGCCGGGTTGGGCTCCAGTGGGCTCGCCGTCGCGCGCAGCCAGCACGCCATTCACAAACACGGCCTTGGCGCGGCCATGTGCCTCAAAGCCCTCGAGCGGCGTGTAGTCCACGGCCTGATGCTGCGTCGCCGCGCGAATGGTCCAGCGTGCCTTGGGATCCCACACGCACACGTCGGCATCGGCGCCCTCGGCAAGACATCCCTTGCGCGGATACATGCCAAAGACGCGTGCCGGGTTCTCGCTCATCAAGCGGCAGAGATCCTCGGGGCCCAGCTGCCCCTCAAAGCTCGTGGCAATCGCGACGGGACGATGCTCCACGCCGGGCCCGCCGTTGGGAATCGCGCGGAAGTCGTCGCGCCCGCGGTCCTTTTGCCCATGCAGGTTAAAGCTGCAGTGGTCGGTCGCAATCGTATCGATCTCGCCGGCCACAAGCGCCTCGCGCAGTGCCGCACGGTCGCCGGCATGGCGCAGCGGCGGGCTCATCACATATTTGGCGCCCGCAAAGCCGTCCTCGCCCTGCTCCAAGTAGCACGTATCGTCGAGCATCAGATACTGAGGGCAGGTCTCGACATAGATATTCTTCTGCCCGCGCGCCTTGGCGGCACGGATGGCCTCAAGCCCCAGCTTGGTCGAAAGGTGCACCACGTTGACCGGTGCGTCGCCGGCCAGGTGCGCCAGATATAGCAGACGGCTCACTGCCTCGGCCTCGCACACATCCGGACGGCTGAGCGCATGGCCCTCGGGCCCGTGGATACCCTGTTCAAACACGCGCTTCTGCAGCTCATTCACCAGCGTACCGTTCTCGCAATGCACGCACAGTATGCCGCCAATACGCTTGAGCTCCTCGAGCACCTCGAGCGTCTCGGCATCGTCCAAGCGCAGGTGGTCATAGGCAAAGTAGGTCTTGAACGACGATACGCCCGCCTCGCGCATGGCCGAAAGATCGGCGCGGTTGCGCTCGTTCCACTCGGCGAGTGCCATATGAAAGGCGTAGTTGGCCGTGCAGGTTCCGTCGGCGCGGCGATGCCACTCGGCCAAGGCATCGGGCATGGTCACGCCGCGATCGGCCGTCGCGTAGTCCACGATGGTCGTCGTACCGCCACAGGCAGCCGCACGCGTACCGGTCTCAAAGCTATCGGCAGTCCAATCCATGCCAGTCCAGCACTGCATGTGCGTGTGGCCGTCGATAAAGCCGGGGAACACCCAACAGTCGGTGGCGTCCTGGACGGTATCGCCCTCGGCCGGCTCAATCGCCGCGGCGATCCGCACGATCTTATCGCCCTCCATGGCAAGATCGGCGCGGCGAAGCCCCTGGGGCGTCACGAGCGCGCCGTTTTTGATGATGATCATAATTGCTCCTTATTGATTGATGCAGTTTGCCACGTGATCAAAATACGAGCAGGCGGCGATATGCTCCGTTATGCGCCGCTGTCCCTTGGCGGTATCGACATCCCACAACTCGTACGCACGCGCCTCGACCAGCGCAACGTCGACGCGACCTTTGAGGATCGAACCGCCGCCGTCCTTGCCCTCAAGACACATAAGTGCATCGAACAGTTCCGCCGGAAAGAGCACCGGGCTCGAAGGCTCACCGTTGCACGCAAGACGCACCGGATGCTTGCGGCCACGCTCGTCAAATGCACGAACCATAGCCTCAAAAGAATCCGCGCTCACAAGCGGCTGGTCGCCCGGCAAAAAGAGGCAACCTTTCCAGTTGCGCTCGACTCCCCACGAAAGGCCCGCACGGACGCTTTCGCTGCGCAGCTCGCCATCGTGCAGCACGCACGGGCAATGCTTGTCCTCGCAAATCTGGGCGACCTCGGGCCAACGCGTCGAAACCACAACGTCAAAGCCCCGGGGAGCCGAATCGATAGTCCGGGCAATCAGCGGCTCGCCATAGATATCGGCAAGCATCTTGTTGGAGCCAAACCGCTTGCCCTCGCCCGAGGCCATAATGACGCAACCGAGTTTCATCTCCGCAAACCTCCCCTGGCTACCTTGGACACCATAGTTGCTATACCCACCATAGCAAGCTCGCACTCCGTCGGAACAGGCACGCGCTCGTTTTACAGCGAACGCCCCTTGGCTCTCCATAGCACAAAGGAGGGCACCCCGCGGCGCAGGGCACCCTCCTCAATGGTGCAGATATGCCTACTCAGCGTCGCCGGTAAACGTGGTACCGGTCTTGCCGGCAAGACCGTCACGCGCCTTCTCGAGCAGCGTGATGAGCGCCGTGCGGCCCGGCTTGCTCTCGGCAAACGTCGAGGCGGCCTGGACCTTGGGCAGCATGGAGCCGCGGCCGAACTCGTTGGCCTCGGACAGACGCTTTACGTCAGCCGCGGTCAGCGTGTCGAGCCACTGCTCGTGGTCGGTACCAAAGCCAATGGCAACCTTCTCCACGGCCGTCAGGATAATCAGGGCATCGGCGTCGAGCTGCTCGGCGAGCTTCTCGGCCGCAAAGTCCTTATCGATGACGGCGGCAGCGCCCTTAAGGTGGTTGCCCTGGGCCTTGGTGACGGGAATGCCGCCACCGCCGCAGGAGATCACCACATGGCTGGACTCGACGAGCGACTTAATGGTGTCGAGCTCGACGATGTTCACGGGCTTGGGCGAGGCAACCACGCGACGGAAGCCCTGCTTCTCGTCGTGGATGAACTGGTAGCCGCGGTCGGCCTCCAGCTCCTTGGCCTCGGCCTCACTCATCCACGGACCGATCGGCTTGACCGGGTCGGCAAAGGCCGGATCGTCCGCCGCAACCTCGACCTGGGTGAGCACGGTGGCGACACCCTTGTCGATGTTGCGGTCGAGCATTTCCTCGCGCAGCGCATTTTGCAGGTCATAGCCAATGTAGCCCTGGCTCATGGCGCCGCAAACGGACAGCGGGCAGGGAATGTACTTTTGAGGGTTAGAGCGCGTGAGCTCTGCCATCGCGTTGGCGATCATACCCACCTGGGGGCCGTTGCCATGTACGACGACAACCTCGTTGCCTTCCTCGATCAGGTCGACGATAGCCTTGGAAGTCGTCTTGACGGCCTCCATCTGCTCGGGAAGGTTGGCGCCGAGGGCGTTTCCGCCCAAGGCGACAACAATACGCTTAGCCATTTCTCAGCCCAGCTTTAGGCCTGGAACCAACGGGCGGTGTTGCGCTCGTCGAGGGCCTTGAGGGTAGCGGCGGGATCGGCAACCTTCTGCAGGAACATCATGGCTGCGATGGCGTACGGCTTGTAGCTGGCCTCCTTGTACATGCCCACACGGTGCATGTCGAAGACGTCGGCGTTGACCTCGCCGTGCTCGCAGGAGACACCGGAGATGTCGGCGGGCAGCGGATGCATAAAGATGGTGTCCTGGCCGTTGGCGGTCTTCTCCATGAGCTCGGTCGTGGAGCACCAATCCTGATGCGTAGCGTTCTGGGCGAGTAGCTCCTTCTCGAGCGCAGCGATGCCGGCGTCGTCGCCCTCGGCGTACAGGTTGGTACGCTTCTCCATGGCGGCAAACGGAGCCCAGCTCTTGGGGATCACGATGTCGGCGCCCTCGAAGGCCTCGGCCATGGTGTTGACCTGCTTAAAGGTGGTGCCGGACTCGGCGGCATAGCCCTTGGCGCGCTCAACGACCTCGGGCATGAGGTCGTAGCCCTCGGGGTGGGCCAGGGTGACGTCCATGCCAAAGCGGGGCAGAAGGCTGATCAGCGACTGCGGGCAGGACAGCGGCTTGCCGTAAGAGGGCGAATAGGCCCAGGTGACGGCAACCTTCTTGCCCTTGAGGTTCTCGAGGCCGCCAAACTCGTTGATGAGGTAGAGCATGTCGGCAGAGGACTGCGTGGGGTGATCGGAATCGGACTGCAGGGAGATGAGCGTGGGACGGTGATCCAAAACGCCGTCCTCGTAAGCCTGCTGGACAGACTCGGAGACCTCGGCCATGTAGGCGTCGCCCTTGCCGATGTACATGTCGTCGCGGATGCCGATGACGTCGGCCATGAAGGAGATCATGGTAGCGGTCTCGCGGACAGTCTCGCCGTGAGCGATCTGGGACTTCTTCTCGTCCAGGTCCTGCAGCTCAAGGCCGAGCAGGTTGGCGGCCTTAGAGAAGGAGAAGCGCGTGCGGGTGGAATTGTCGCGGAACAGGGAGACGGCCAGACCAGAGTCGAAAATCTTGGACGAAACGTTGTTCTCGCGCAGCTCGCGCAGGGCGTCGGCGACGATGTAGAGAGCCTTGAGCTCATCGGTGGTCTTATCCCAGGTGTGCAGGAAGTCGCTGCCGTACATACCCTTAAAATCGAGGCCGTTCAGCTGCTCGACGAGCTCGGTAAACTTAGCGTCCATGTAAATATCCTTTCCAAAGATGAAACGATCGCAATGAGTAGATGTGCTCCGGCATGCGCGTGTGGCTAGAACATGCAGAGCGCTATGACGAGGACCCGCTACCGTTGAGGAAGCATGGGAGATAACGACCGCGGGCCCCAAGTCAACAGGAGGTGCCGGGGGCATAAACTGTCCCCGGCTCAACAAAATCGAGGAATGGGACTAGTCGATCTTGTTGTTGGTCAGACCGGCGCGGAACACGGTGGCGTCGCCATCGGCCTGGCTCGGATCGTAGAGGTTCAGGGCAGCCACATACATGGCGGCAGCGGTGACCAGGTCGTCCTTGTAGGTGACCTCGTTGGGAGCGTGAGCCTGAGACTCGGCACCCGGGCCAAAGCCGACGCAGGGGATGCCATAGCGGCCCTGGATGGAAACGCAGTTCGTGGAGAAGGTCCACTTGTCGCACAGCGGACGACCGGTGCGCTTGTCCATGCTGGGCTCGCAGCCGATGCGCTCGTCACCGAACATGGCCTTGTGGGCGTCGACGAGGGCCTTGACGTGCGGAGCGGTCTCCTTGTTGATCCACGTGGGGAAGTAAGCCTCGGTCTCGTAGACCTCGCCGGTCCAGGACGGACGGTCATACATGTACATGGAGACCTTCACGTCGTCGCCGTACTTCTTGGCGGCCGGCAGGTTGCGGATTTCGTCCAGGCAGGACTCCCAGGTCTCACCGGCGGTCATGCGGCGGTCGATGGAGATGGCGCAGGAGTCAGCGACAGCGCAGCGGCTGGGGCTGGTGTAGAAGATCTGGCTGACGGTGCAGGTGCCGCGGCCCAGGAAGCGGGCGTCCTCGAAGTGCTCGGGGTTGTACTTGGGGTCGAGCATCTTGACGAGGCCCTTGATGTCGGTCGACTCGTCGCAGCCGTTGTTGTTGAGGGCGCGGACGTCGGCGATGATGTCGGCCATCTTGTAGATGGCGTTATCGCCGCGGTCGGGAGCGGAGCCGTGGCAGGAGGTGCCGTGAACGTCGACGCGGATCTCCATGCGGCCGCGGTGACCGCGATAGATGCCGCCGTCGGTGGGCTCGGTGGAAATGACGAACTCGGGCTTAATGCCGTCCTTGTTGTAGATGTACTGCCAGCACATGCCGTCGCAGTCCTCTTCCTGGACGGTGCCGACGACCATGATCTTGTAGCCCTCGGGGATGAGGCCCATGTCCTTCATCATCTTGGCAGCGTAGGTAGCGGAAGCCATGCCGCCCTCCTGGTCGGAGCCGCCGCGGCCGTAGATGATCTCGTCGGTCTCGTAGCCCTCATAGGGATCGGCGTCCCAGTTCTCGATGTTGCCGATGCCGACGGTGTCGATGTGGGAGTCGATGGCGATGATCTTGTCGCCCTCGCCCATAAAGCCCATAACGTTGCCCAGGCCGTCGACCTTGACCTCGTCATAGCCAAGGCTCTCCATCTCGGCCTTGATGCAAGCGACAACCTCACCCTCCTCGCAAGACTCAGAGGGGTGGGAGATCATAGCGCGCAGGAAGCGAGTCATATCAGCACGATGGGACTCAGCCGCAGCCTTGATGGCATCAAAATCGAGTTCTTTAGTCATAACAGTCAACCTTTCTACAAGGGTTTACCTACAGGTAGATATTTCAGATAGATCACTTGTGCCAAGCAGCGTGAGGTCGAGTACCCCACAAGCAAGTAACCATAGGAGGCGGACGGAGGACTTTGCTCCGTCGCGAGTTCCGCACGAGCCGGAGAGCACTTAATGTGCTCTCCGTGCGAGCAGGACTGTCCGAGCAGGGAGTAAAGTCCTCCGGCTGCCTCCGGACAGGTCATCCTGCTAGCAGGTGGGATACTCGCCCTCCCAGACGATGCGACGGTACTGATCCGGATCGGTGTCGCCCTCGGTGGAGAAGCAGAGCACGGAGCTCGTCTTGTCCAGGCCGATGAGCTCCTTGAGCTCAGCGTACTCGGGATCGAGCATGAGGGTCTCGACCAGGCCGGTGGTCACTGCGCCGGACTCGCCGGAGATGACGCGCGGGTCGCCCTTCTCGGGAGCGCCCAGGGTGCGCATGCCGCGAGCGGTGACCCAGTCGGGGCAGGACACGAAGGCGGTAGCGTGGTTGCGCAGGATATCCCAGCCCAGGATGTTGGGCTCGCCGCAGCACAGGCCGGCCATGATGGAGGGCATGTCGCCGTCCACGATGCGCGGATCGCCGTCGCCGGCGGCAGCGCCCTTGTACAGGCAGGCGGCCGGAGCGCACTCGACCACAACGAAGGTCGGCGGGTTATCGGGATACAGGTTGGTGAAGTAGCCCACCACGGCGCCGGCCAGCGAGCCTACACCGGCCTGAACAAAGACGTGCGTCGGGCGGTTGATGGCCATCTCGCGCAGCTGCTCGGCAGCCTCGGAAGCCATGGTGCCGTAGCCCTCCATGATCCAGGACGGAATCTTCTCGTAGCCCTCCCAGGCGGTGTCCTGAACGATGACGCCGCGCTCGCAGGCATCGGCCTCGGCGGCGGCCATGCGCACGCACTCGTCGTAGTTGACCTCTTCGATGGTCACCGTGGCGCCCTCGGCGGCGATGTTATCGAAGCGGGGCTTGGTGGAACCCTTGGGCATGTGCACGACGGCCTTCTGGCCCAGCTTGTTGGCAGCCCATGCCACGCCGCGGCCATGGTTGCCGTCGGTGGCGGTAAAGAAGGTAGCCTGGCCAAAGTCCTTGGCAAGCTGATCGGAGGTCAGGTAATCGAAGGTGCACTCGGCAACGTCCTTGCCGGTCTCGTCGGCAATGTAGTTGGCCATGGCAAACGAACCGCCCAGGACCTTAAAGGCGTTGAGGCCAAAGCGATAGCTCTCGTCCTTAACGCACAGGTTGGACAGGCCCAGGCGCGCGGCCTGGCCATCCAGGCGGGCAAGCGGAGTGACGGTGTACTGGGGGAACGACTGGTGGAAGGCGCGGGCCTTCTTCACGTGGTCGAGGCTCATGATTCCCAAGTGCTTGTCATCGCTCTTGGGCATCGTGTTGCCCGCCCACTGGATCTTATCGGCCATACGGTGAACTCCTTAAGTTCTCTCTTGCCGGCCCCCGCATACGCGTTTCAGCCCATTCCCATTCATGCGGCTGAACTTTTATGTGGATGCCAAACAAAAAGTTTGTTAGCACTGTTCTATCACACTTTTTGATTGGCAAACCTAACAAATTGTTTGTTGCCGTAATCGGTACTTTTTCGCCGCCGAACGGTCGCATAACGCAGCGACGCTTTCGTTATTTGCGAACAGGTGTGGTTTATGGCACAGTGAGCCCAAACTAATTTTTAGGAAGGCACCTATGACCCCCGCACAGATTGAGTTTTACAAGCGTCTTGCGCGCAGCCTGGCGCTACAGTTTGGCCCCAACTGCGAAATCGTCGTCCACGATCTGGAGACCGAGGACATGGACCACTCTATCGTGGTGATTGAAAACGGCCACATCAGCGGACGTAAACTGGGCGACGGCCCCAGCCATATTGTGCTCGAGTCCATGCACGAGGATGCCGCCGAGGTCCACGACCGCGCGCCGTACCTCACCAAGACCGCCGATGGCAAGCTGCTCAAATCGTCGACCATCTTCATTCGCGACGACGCCGGCAACCCCGTTGGCATTATGGGCATCAACTTTGACATCACGCTCATGAAGGCGTTTGAGCGTTCGCTCGACGCGCTCACCGGCACGGGCGACAAGGGATACACTGAGCCCGAGCCCATCACCAAAAACATCGGCGACCTGCTCGAGGATCTGCTGCGCGAGTGCGAGCAGTACGTGGGCAAGCCCGCCGCCCTCATGACCAAGGACGAGCGCATTCGCGCTATCGGATACCTCGACCGCCGCGGCGCCTTCCTTATCTCCAAATCGAGCGAGCGCGCCTGCGAGTTCTTTGGCATCTCCAAGTACAGCTTCTACAGCTACCTTAACGAGGCCAAGGCAGAGGCCGACGACAAATAGTCAGCGCGCCCGCATCCCTCCCCTTTTGGGCGCGAGTTCTGGAATGCGCGAATCCGAGAGTCGGCCGCAAGGCAAGTTCCATATAATCGATGAATGTGAGCATTTCGAAAGGATGGGACAAGATGGGGTCGAGCAACGCATCACGCAACGTCCGCGGAGGCATCGCTTCTGGCGCCAGGCATGCGAAACACGCGTTTGACGAGGGCGAAGAGGGCCTTTTTTCGCTGAGCCTCGACGACGTGATGAGCGACCGCCCCTGGACCGCCGAGGAACTCATGGGCGGCGGAGCTCGCCCGACAAGTGCAAAGCCCGCACCTTCTGCCACGCCCGCGCCGGCGTCCGTGCCCGCGGACGACTTTGCTACCCGTCCCATCGTGCAGGCGACGCGTAAAGCCGCCCCTGCACCCCGTCCTACTAGCGATCCGTCCGAAACGGCGGCGTTTCTCGCTGCAGCGGCACAGCGCCCCACGGCAGACAGCACGATTCGCTACGCTGCCCCGCAGCGGTCGGCATACACGGCTCCCGAGCCCGAGCTCGAGCCGCCTGTCATGGATCTGGATGATCTTTCCAACCGCCAGTTTGCCTTTGATTCCTGGGCCGCGGCAGATCTGGACGAGACCTCGGGCGACATGCCGGCGCTCGACATTCCGGTAAACCCCCTGTTTGCGGCTGCCGAGGAACGCGACTCCGCATACGACAACACCGCAGCATACGCCAACCGCCCGAGCGAACAGCCTCGCGCCAGCCGCATCGAAACCGAGGATTACGGCCAAGCGTCGCGCGGCTATTCTCGTGACCCGTTTGCTGCCACGCCCGCTCCCGATTACAACCAAGCGAGCGTAAAGGCAGCCTCGGCATCGTCGTATACCCACGGCACCGACGATGAGCGCGCTACCGATTACTACACCGAAAAAGAACCGCCGCGCTTTTCGGAGTTTTCGCAAGCGGCAAAGGTTGTCTTTATCGCCATCATCATCGCTCTGCTCGGCGTGATCGCGTTTGAGGGATTCCAGCTATTCCGCGGCCCCACCGCGTCCGAATCGGAAACGCAGAAAGCAGAGGACGACAACCAGTACCTGGACATCAACACCCTCAAGGGCGACCCCAACGACGGAGACGAGTAGCGAGGATCGGGGGCGGCTGAAGTGTCCATATGTAGCACCAGCTTCTACGTGCTGTTTTGTCATCCGGTTACACTTTTCCGGATGTTGAGACCATCAGATTCGACACTTTTCCGTACTTTTGAGGTGCCGATTTCGACACTTTTCCGTACTTTCATACGGCTGATTTCGACACTTTTCCGGATGTTGGCCGAATAATTGCCGCGTAATCAAGCGCCGTCTGCACATCATTTCGCAGGCGGCGCTTGATTTCTGTCCGCGCGTGCTGATAGACTCCATCGTGCCCGCAAGGAGCGGGCGCGTTTTATCCAGAGTCGGGGTAGAGAGTTGGCTCCACGATCCCGACGCCAACCGGCCAAGAGGCACGGTGGCCCTGCCAACATCGATGAAAGGAGTCCGTATGGACAATTTCTCCGTGCGCAGCGAGCGCAACTTCCACAACCTGGCAGTCAAGCCAAAACGAATGCATTTTCTGGACAAGCCGAATGGCTACGCCTCGGCCATGGTCAAGAGCAGTCTCTCCCACCAGATGCGCTTTACGGTGCAGGTGCTCGAGGAAGAGCTCTGCACCGCCGGTGACCCGCACGTACTGCAGATCAAGCTGCTCGGAGATGACTTGCGCGAGCCGTCCAGCTGGAAGCTCTTCGCCGACGGCATGTGCATCGCAAGCGGCTCGGGCGCCTTTGCCCGCGAGTGCTTCTGCGAGGGAGCCGAGGTGTTCCTGGACCTGTGCCGCGACGCCGTACGCGCGACCGATCTGTGCCAATGGAGCCAGAGGGAGTACGAGCTGCTGAGTGCCGCGCGCGGGATCGCGGGGGGTGTAGGCAGACAGGCCAGACAGCTCGTCATACTGGTTGACGCTTCAATTCAAACAGCAGGGCGGAGTCGCGCTTACAGCTCCGCCATGCCAAACCGAATGGCGTTCTCAAAAGGCCTACCTCCCCTCCGCCTTCAGTCTCAGCAGCAGGTCGCCCAGCTCGGGGCACTTGCTGGAAAGGCGTGTCTGGGCCCGCTCGCCCATCCCCCACCGCTGGCGGACTTCCTGGGCGCGCGGGCTCACGTGGTAGTCCCCGTCCATCATCTGCCTGAGCAATTTGGCGGTTACGCGCGCATCGGCCAAAGCACTGTGGGCGTGCCCCGTCGACTCGTCAAACTCGATGCCAAACCACGTTGCCGCGTCGCCCAGCGAGACACGCCCGTGGCTGCCTACGTCCATAATCGAGGTGTAAAACGCCTGCAGGTCGGCCCAGTCCGCAGGAAATGCGGAAAGGTCTATGTGCTTTGCCTGGCACTCGGTCAAAAGCTGTCGACGGTCCGTCCCGCTCCAGCAAACTATCTGGGCGGAGTGGCGACCGATCCAATCGCTGAGCCTTTTGATCACCACGTAGAGCGGATCGGCCATCGCGGTGTCCACAGCCGATATCCCCGTAAGCTCGCGGACAGGGAACGCAACGCCTTCGGTAAATTCCGTCTGCACAAACTGCGAGAACTCGCCCATAACGTTGCCGTGGTAATCGAGCTTGACGGCGCCGACCTCAATAATCTCGTTGCGCAGTCCACGGCGCTGGCGCTGCTTTGGCACCGGCGCAAACTCAAAGTCCAGCACGATCTGGCGCGCAAAGTTCGTCGTATCGATAGCCGAGATACACGGCGTCTTTTCAGCTGACACAGTTAGGGCCTTTCTCCGTCAACTACCGCTCGCCACATAGGCGGCTACATTGCCGTAAGGATAGGCGCCCGTGCGGACATGAAAGCGGAGCGCAATACCACGCGCGCCAGGCACACGCCATACGGTCGACCCCAAGGGCGCCGCCCACTCTATTCAAATGGATAAAAAAGATTGAGGCCCGGTGACTTGAATCAGAGGTCATCCCGGGCCCATCAGAGCTCGTAGAGCTCTTGGTTGCTTTGGTCTCGCTCTTCACGGCGCTTATCGAAATTTCCGAGGCACTCAAGCAGCATTCGAAGCATAACAAGTCGCTGCCATTAAGGCACTGACCTCTTGACCAAGCAACGGCGCTGCCCAGCTCTTCACCACTTGGGCTGCCGTCAACTTTATTCTATCCGCGAGCATCTGGTTTACCAAATGGATTTTCGGTAAAGGAAGCACGGCACGCCCGCAAAACCACTACGCCCCAAGTGCCGCCATGGGAATCACTGCTACGCCGTCGTCGCGCGTGTAGGCGATGCTTCCCTTTCCAACCACAACCGCCAAAAACGCCGGCGCAGCATTCTGGGCGGCAGGATTGGAGAGCACTTTCTTCTCCAGCGCCTTGAGATTTCTCGCTCCATCGTCTGCTTTCGCATCACTCAGTTTGACCTCGATGGCTCCCCAACGCCCGTCGTGCTCAACGATCAGATCGACCTCAAGGCCCTTCTCATCTCGGAAATAATGGACACTGTTGTCGACACCGCCGTAGGTGGAAAGGAACACGCGCATGTCGCGCAGGACGAGATTCTCAAAGAGCATCCCCAGCGTTTGCATATCGCCAAGCAGCCGCTCAGGGGTAGCCCCCAGCAACGCCGCCGCAAGTGACGGGTCACAGAAGTAGCGCTTGGGGCGCACGCGAACGCGGGCCTTCGAGCGCATGGGCGGCTCCCATCCGCACAGGTCCTCGGTCAGCTTGAGCCTGTTGAAGAGGTCCAAGTACGCAGCGATGGTCCTCTCGTCGGGGCCCGCCTCACCGTACGAGGCGTCCTTTACGAGCGTCTTGTACGTGACAGCCTGGCTCTCGTTCATGGCAAGAGCTCGCAAAAGGCCGTGTGCAAGCTCGGGCGACATGCCCTCGTCCAGCACGTTGACGTCGAGCACCGAGTGCACGTACTGGCTTGCCGTCTCTCGCGCAAGATCATCCGAAAGCCCAAGGTTTGCAGGCCAACCGCCCCTGCAGCACCAGCGGGCGACGTCATCCACCGTGCTCTCGCGACGCTGAGGGGCAAAACCCTCGCCCTTAAAGAGGCTTGCCAGTGACACGAGCGGCTCGCCGTCGCTCGACTCACACAGGGCCATGGGGCGCATTGACAGACGGGCGATCCTACCCGTGCCGGAATGACGAACATGGCTGCGCTCCTCGCTTTTGAGCGCGGTCGAGCCCGTGAGCAAAAGTGTCCCGCGTTCGTTGCCGCTCGCGTCCACGAAGCGCCGGGCGGCATCCCAAACCTCGGGCACCTCCTGCCATTCATCGACCAGGTGTGGCGCATCGCCGATGAGTGCCAGGCTTGGGTCGACCTCTGCCGCCGCGCGCTGCGCAGGCTCATCGAGCCTGGAGACGCTCGCCGAGCGAGAGAGCGCCGTCCAGGTCTTGCCGCACCATTTGGGGCCGTTGATCTCCACACAGCCAAACGCCCGCATAAGGGTGTCGAGGCGCTCCTCTATGAGCCGGGGCCTATATCCCTTTTGGGTCAATCTCTTTGGTGCATCCATAGACGGCCGTCCCTCTCTATCACGCGATATGCGAAATTACGCCATTCTCAATGCTGATTTTACGCTACTTTCAATGTAGTTTTTACGCCATTTTCATTGAAGGTTTTACGCTTGACATCCTTAGCGCGACGCTCGCTCAACCCCTGACCACCGGATTGCCCGAATTCCGGGATGCTGTCTCCGCTCCAAACAAAAGGCCCCGGCTCGCGATGGAGCCGGGGCCAAAGGTGCAGCATATGCAGTTGATGTTGAGCGCGAACAGCTCGTCAGCAATGCCGTCTGCGCCCTACCCTAGCCGCGGTGACGGGCGCGGCTGTATGGCGTATCCACCATGGGCAGATTTGGACGCAGCTTGCCGTCAAACGCGCGGTAAGCGTTCTGTACGGCGGGCGCCGTGGGGATCGTTGCGATCTCGCCGATGCCCTTGCCGCCATATGCCACAGGCAGCAGCTCGTCCTTCTCCACGTAGATGGCGTGGATATCCGGAATCTCGGGCGCACGGAACAACCCGAGCGTGCCGTACCTTGCCTGGGGCACGCAGTCCTTGAGCGGCCAGTCCTCGGTAAGCGCATAGCCCATACCCATGAGCACGCCGCCTTCGATCTGACCCTGGATGGAGATGGGGTTGACCACCTTGCCGGAATCGTGCGCGGCATAGACCTCGCTCACGCGGCCGTCATCATCCAGAATGACCACATGCGTGGCAAACCCGTAGCAGATGTGGCTCTTGGGGTTGGGAACGTCGGCGCCCAGCTTGTCGGTCGGCTCCAGGTACACGTAGCCAAACTCGCATCCCTCGAGCGCCTTGATGGCAGCCGCGGGATCCTGAGGATGCATACCCTGGCCGGCGACGAGCTCCTGCGTGCGCAGCCGATAGGCGCGACCGTCGTCGTACTCGATCTTGACGCCGTCGCCGTGGGCGCTCACCGGGGCGGCAGGTGCGGGCTTGCCGGCCTCGACGTCAAGCATGGCATCGCGCAGCAAGAAGGCGGCACCGCGCACGGCCTCGCCGGTCACGACCGTCTGACGCGAGCCAGACGTGGTGCCGGAGTCGGGAGCGTTCTCGGTGGAGCACTCGCCGTTGGCGATGCAGCGAAGCGGCAGGCCGCATGCCTCGGCAACGTCTTGCAAAAAGACGGTGTTGCAGCCCTGGCCGATGTCGGACGTGGCGGCATAGACCACGGCCACGCCGTTCTCGATGCGGATCTTGCAGCGGCCGGCATCGGGCAGGCCCACGCCCACGCCGGCGTTCTTCATGGCGCAGGCGATACCGGCGTGTCCGGGATGCGCGTAGTAGGCATCCTTGACCTCGAGCAGCGTCTCTTTAAGCGCCGTGGAGCAATCGGCAATCTGGCCGTTGGGCAGAACCTCGCCCGGCTCGATGGCGTTGCGGTAGCGAATCTCCCACGGATCCAGGCCGACCTTCTCTGCCAACAGGTCGATCAAGCTCTCGAGCGCAAACTCGGACTGGCAGACGCCAAAGCCGCGGTACGCGCCGGCAGGCGGGTTGTTGGTGTAGTAACCAAAGCCGCGAATGTCGGTGTTCTGGTACTTGTAGGGGCCGACGGCATGCGTGCAGGCGCGCTCGAGCACCGGGCCGCACAGCGACGCGTAGGCGCCGGTGTCAAAGTTGATCTCGCAGTCCAGGCCGGTAAAGTTGCCCTCGGCGTCGCAGCCCAGTGTAAAGGTGCCGTCCATGGCGTGGCGCTTGGGATGAAACGCGAGCGACTCGGCGCGCGTGAGCTTGCACTTCACAGGACGCTGGAACTTATATGCGGCGAGCGCAGCCAGGTGCTGGATGGACACGTCCTCCTTGCCGCCAAAACCGCCGCCCACGAGCATAGTCTCGACGACCACACGCTCGGGTTCGCTATCCCAGCCAAACATGTGGGCACACTCTTTGCGCGTGTCGTAGGCGCCCTGGTCGGTCGACTGCACCTTGACGCCATTCTTGTACGGGAAGGCAACGGCGCACTCGGGCTCCAAGAAGGCATGCTCGGTAAAGGGCGTAGTAAAGCGTTGCGTCACGGTGAATGCGCTCTCCGCCAGCGCCTTGGCGGCGTCGCCGCGCGTCACATGGCGGCTCTGGCACACGTTGTCCTTGAGCTCCACCGTGTTGCCAAAGGCAAAGAAGCTGTCGTGCAGGCGCGGGGCGTCGGCAGACCTGGCCTCGGCGATGTTGCGCACGGGCTCCAGCGGCTCGTAATCAATCTTTACGAGCTTCTTGGCCTTCTCGAGCGTCGCCTCGTCCTCGGCAACCACCAGCACGATGGCATCGCCCACGCAGCGGGTGATGTCGCCCTGGGCGATCATGACGTCCCAGTCCTGGATAAGGTGGCCGACCTGGTTGACCGGCACGTCCTCGGCGCGCAGGATGCCAACCACACCGGGTAGGACCTCGGCCTTGGAGGTATCGATGGAGAGCACGCGGGCGCGCGGATACTTGGAGCGCACAGCGCTGGCGTAGGTCAGACCCGGCTGATCGAGCTCGTCGATGTCGTCGGGATACTTGCCCTCGCCGAGCACCTTCTTGCGCACGTCAATACGGAAGGCGCGCTTGCCCACGCCGTAGTCGTCGCCGCGCTCCAGATCCTCGTCGATCTGCTTTTCGCCACGGAGCACCGCAGCTGCCAGCGAGATGCCCTCGATAATCTTTTTGTAGCCGGTGCAGCGGCAAACATTGCCGCGGATGGCGTACTTGATCTGCTCCTCGGTAGGCTCGGGATCCTCGGCGATGAGCGCTGCACCCGCCATGACCATACCGGGGATACAAAAGCCGCACTGCACGGCGCCCACGGCGCCAAAGGCGTACACAAACGCCTCGCGCACGTTCTCGGGCAGGCCCTCGACAGTCACGATGTCGCGGCCGGCGGCAAGGGCGGTGGTCAGCACGCACGCCTTGACGGCCGCACCGTCCACATGGATGGTGCAGGTGCCGCAGGCGCCCTCGGAGCAGCCGTCCTTGGCGGAGTGAATGTGCAGGTCGTCGCGCAGATAGCGCAGCAGCGGTTTGTTTTGGGTCGTCGTGTGCTCGACGCCGTTAACGGTAAAAGTGAATTCCTGTGCCATGGTGATTCCCTTCTACACGCCGGCGGCGATACCGGTGCGGTCGTGGATGGCGCCATGCGGGCAGACGACGGCGCACATGCCGCACGACAGGCAGTCCGTGCCGTCGATATGGGCGCAGTTGTCCTCGATGCGGATAGCGCCGGCAGGGCACTTTTTGGCGCACATGCCGCAACCGATGCAGCTGGTGTCGCAGATCTTGCGCGCAATGGCGCCCTTATCGGTGTTGTTGCAGCGCACCAGGATGTTCTGGTAGCCGGGAACGAAGGCAATCACGCGCTGCGGGCACGCCATGCCGCACAGGCCACAGCCCGTGCACTTGGAGCGGTCCACACGGGCGACGCCGTCGACCAGCGCGATGGCACCGTGGGGGCAGGCCGTAACGCAGGCGCCACAGCCAATGCAGCCTTCGCTGCAGCGGGCGTCGCCGCCTGCGGAAGCACAGCCGCTTCCGCAGGCAACGTAGGCCACGTGATGTTGAATGGATTTGGCCATAAGAGACTCGCCTATTTCTTAAGAAGGTACGAATAGTTGTCGCGCACGGCCCTGATGGTCAGGCGGACGGCCTCGGGCAGACCGGTGTTGACGGCATCGACCGAGACGGTGCGGACCGTGCCGGCGACGCGGACCTTAAAGTGGTCCTCGTCCACGGCCAGGAAGCCCTCGTTCTCGGAGTTCTCCATGTCCTGATCGCTCCAGAACAGGGTGAGCTTGTCCTTGTAGGGACGGCCCTCCTGGTAGGGGCAGAACACGGCGCAGTTGCCGCACTCGTTGCACATGCCATCGACGTGGACGACCTGATGCTTGGCCAGGCCCGGCACCTTAATTGCCACGTTGGCGCGGTTGGGGCACACGTCGCAGCAGACCTCGCATACCGAGCCGCAGCCCAGGCAGCGGGTCTTGGTGCAGTTGCGCTTGTCGCGGCACAGCGACCCCTTGCGCTCGTAGCAGGTGCCCTCGCGGCCAGCCTGCTCGTTGCAATCGGCGTACTTGTTAAAGTCCACGCCGGCGATGGCACGGGCGACCTCGGCGGCGTCGGCAATAGCCTCGACCACGGTGGCAGGACCGCGACGGCAGTCGCCCGCAGCCCAGACGCCCTCGACGCCGGTGGAGGTGGCGGCAAGGCGGCCGCGACGGTCGTGCTCAACGCCCGCGGCATCGTACAGGCTGGCGTCGATGCCCTCGCCAACGGCGCAGATCACCGTGGTGGCAGGAAGCTCGACGGTCTCACCCGTGGCGACAGGGCTGCGACGGCCGCTTGCATCCGGCTCGCCAAGCTCCATAACGTCGCAGGTCAGCACGGCGCCGTTAAGTGCCTTGGGCGCCAGCAGCTCGCAGAACTCAACGCCGTCGGCAAGAGCAAGATCAAGCTCTTCCTCGTCGGCGGGCATCTGCTTCTTGGTGCGGCGATACACCAGGCGCACGTTCTTCACGCCAGCCAGGCGCTTGGCCACGCGGGCCGCGTCCATGGCGGTGTTGCCGGCGCCGATGACCACGACGTCCTCGCCCAGCTCGAGCTTCTCGCCCTTCTTGGCGGCCTCGAGGAACTCCAGCACGTCGAGCTCGGCACCCTCGCCCAAGCCTGCAGAGCCGGGCATCCAGGCGCCGGTGGCCACGACCACGTCGGTAAAGCCCTGGGCCTTGAGCTCGTCGATGGACTCCACGCGGGCGTTGAGCTGAACCTTGGCGCCAAAGGCCAGGCAGAGCTCGGCATCGTGCGAGATATCGTCGCTGGCGATACGGAACTCGGGGATCACGTGACGGACCACGCCGCCGAGCGAATCGCGGGCCTCAAAGATGGTGACGGGCACGCCGGCGCGCGTCAGGAAGAACGCCGTCGCCAGACCGGCAGGGCCGCCGCCGATAACGGCAACGTTGCGCTCGCCGTCGTTGGCGATGGCCTGGGCGCGCAGCTTGGGCAGCACGGCGGTCATGGCCTCGCGGGCGGCCTTGAGCTTGCTGGCGCGGATCTGGGCGCCCTCGGGCTCGTAGAACGCGCGCTCGCAGGCACGGCCGCAGGGATGCGGGCAGATGGTGCCGGTAATGAACGGCAGGGCGTTGCGCTCGATGATGATGTTGAGTGCGTCCTCGAAGCGGCCCTCGTCAACGGCCGCCAGGTAGGCGGGAATATCCTGCTGGATGGGGCAGCTCGTGCGGCACGGCGTGGTAAAGCAGTCGGAAAGCGGGCTCTTGCCGGCGACCTTGCGATCGGGCAGCGGGCGCAGCGGCTTCTTGTAGAGCGAGTTGGTGAGCGAATCGGCCTGGATCGCGGTCACGGCGTCGAGAGAGACACCCGCGAACGGCTTGCCGTCCAGGTCGGTAAACTCGCCGGCCATCTGGCTAAAGCGCTCGTAGCCACCGGGCTTGAGCACGTCGGTCGCCAGGGTGACGGGCCAAATGCCGGCGTCATACAGGGCGCGGACGTTGTAGACCGTGGCGCCACCGGAGTAGCTGATGCGCAGTTTGCCATCGAACTGCTCGGTAATGCGGCGAGCAGCCTCGATGGTCAGCGAGAACAGCGAACGGCCGGACATGTACATCTCGGTGGAGGGCAGCTCGTTTCTCGTCACGTCGACGGGGAACGTGTTGGTCAGCTTGACGCCAAACTCCAGGCCGCGCTCGGCGCACAGGGCAATCAGGCGCTCGAACATGGGCACGGCATCGGCCCACTGCAGGTCCTCGCGGAAGTGCGTGTCATCGAAGACGATGTAGTCAAAGCCCAGCTCGTTCAGACGCTGGCGGGCAAACTCATAGCCCAGCAGCGTGGGGTTGCACTTGATGTAGGTGTTGAGGCCCTTCTCGGTGATCAGATAGGTCGCGATGCGCTCGATCTCCGCCGGCGGGCAGCCGTGCAGGGTAGACTCGGTGATGGAGTTGGACACGCGTGCCGGGATGGACTCGACAAACGCGGCGTCGACATGCTCAAACTTGTCCAGGTTGGCGAGCGCCCAGGCACGGCACTCGTTCCAGACGTCAGAGCCGCTGGCGTCCTTCATGCCCTCAATGTACGCATCGACCTTGGGGCTCTTAATGCCCTCCAGGTCATAGCCCACGGACATGTTAAAGACAAAGCCGTCCGGGCTGCCCAGGCCGTACTCGCGAGCGATCAGGTGGCAGGCAAACCATGCCTTCACGTACTCGGCAAAAGCCTGCGGAACCTCGAGCTCGGTCGACCACTCGCAGTTGTAGCACTCGTCCTGCGCCACGATGCAGGGCTTGTTCACACACTTGGAGAGCTCCTCGCCGTCCATAACCTGAACGGTCTTGAGCTCAAAGAAGCGGGAACCGGCCACATAGGACGCCACGATGTTCTGGGCAAGCTGTGTATTGGGGCCGGCGGCCGGGCCAAACGGAGTCTCGATGCGCTCGTCAAAAATGGGAAGCGCGCCCTCCTGGTTGGCCGTGACCATCTTGCGCACGCCAAAGATGGCGCCCTGAGTCTTGTGCTCCTCGATGATCCAGTTCATCAGCTGCGAAAACGGGATCGGCCTCATGATGTCGCTCATAATGAGCTCCTCTCTGTAACGCCCGGCGAGACCGCGCGGCGGGCGCAAATACGGTGTAGCGCTAGCACAGCGCCGGCGACCCCGCGGAGGTCGCCTATACGCGCGTCAGATGCGGCGAAACATCCGACGCGCGTGAATCTACTTGTGAATTAGTAGGTGCGATCGTTGAGCGTGCTCCAGAGCTTCTTGGACTCAGCCATGGTCCACGCGTTGATCTTGTCCTCATCGATACCGACGAACTCGCGATCCTTGTACAGGACGCGGCCGTTGATGATGGTGGTGCGGCAGTTTTTTCCCATCATGCCAAAGAGCATATGGCCGTCGATGTTCTCCTCGCTCAGCGGCGTAAAGGGCTTGTAGTCCATAACGATGACGTCGGCGGCAGCGCCGGCCTCGAGCACGCCGAGCTTGCGATCGAAGTACTTGCTGGCCATCTTGGCGTTGTTCTCGAACAGCATCGTCATGGCCTCGCACCAGCCCACGTTGGGCATAGCGGCGTTGTGGCGCTGAATGATCAGGAAAACCTTGAGGCTCTCGAGCATATCGTGGGTGTAGGCGTCGGTGCCCATGCACACGGGGATGCCGCGGCGGAAGAACTCGAGCACGGGGGCGCAGCCCACGGCGTTTCCCATATTGGATTCGGGGTTGTTGACCAGCCAGGTGCCGGACTCCTTGACGATATCCATCTCGGCGGGCGTCACATGGATGCAGTGGCCGAGCATGGTGTCGGGACCGAGCAGGTTGTGCTGCAGCAGGCGCTCGACGGGGCTGATGCCGCCGCGGTTGAGGCGGGAGTCCCACACGTCATTCATGCCCTCGCACACGTGGATGTGGAAGCCGGTCAGGCCGTTGTTGGCCTCGGCCATCTTGTCCATGGTCTCGTCCGACAGCGTAAAGGTGGCGTGACCGCCAAACATGGCGGCGATCATGTGGTTGTCGTTATCGCGACGCTCCTTGGCGGCCCACTGGGCGAACTCGGCGTTCTCGGCAATGGCCTGGTCGCATTTTTCCTGGCCGCGGCGATCGGAGACCTCGTAGCACAGGCACGAACGCATGCCCAGCTCCTGAGCGGCGTCCTTAATGGTAAAGAGGCTTCCCGGGATCTCGCAGAAGCTCGCGTGGTGATCGAAGATCGTGGTAACGCCGTCGCGGATGGAATCCAGAATCGTGGCATAGGCGCTGGCCTTGGTGCCGTCGAGCGTCAGGTTGTCGTCGATCTTCCACCACTGCTGCTCAAGATTCTCCAGGAAGTTGGTGGGGTTGCAGCCCTTAATGGCAAGGCCGCGGGCCAGACCCGAGTAGATGTGGGTGTGGCAGTTGATAAGTCCGGGCATGATGAGGTTGCCCTGGGCGTCGACGTACTCGGCATCCGGGTACTTGGCCTTGAGCTCGCGCTCGGGGCCCACTTCGACGATCGTATCTCCGTCAATGGCGACCGCACCGTTGGGAATGAACGGAGTCTGAGCGTTGCGGGTAAAGACGGAACCGTTAGCGACCAGAAGCATAAATGCTCCCTTCAACATCAGGGGCGGGGTTTGACACCTCTGACATGGCGGAAGTGCGAAGCGCCGGCCTACACCGGAAACGGGCCCTCTCCCGTCAACGCTTCACCAAAGGGACAAGCCCTTTGAAGTGCGGCTTGGCGCCGCATGGCGCCGGCGGACGAGGCGATGCGTCCGCCGGCGAATAGCACCGAATTGGTTACTTCTTGCTCTCGGGCAGGACCAGATCAACAGCGGCATCCTTGGCGGCATCGATGTGCTGAGCCACGACCGGCGTCTGCGGAAGGATCAGGTTAAGGACAATGGCCATGATGGCGGTGGGGGTTACGGCATTGGAGCCGATGACGGTGGACACCCAGGTGGGCATGCCCTCGCCGGCAAGGCAACCGCTGGCCATCCAGATACCCAGGCCAAAGACAACGGAGGTGCCGACGATGGTGGTGGTGCGCTGCGTGAGGCCCTCGCGGGTGAACATGCGCACACCGTTCATGGTGATGGTGCCAAAGACGCCGACGGTCGCGCCGCCGATGACGGGCTGCGGGATGGCGGAAAGGACGGCAGAGAGCTGCGGGAACAGACCGGCGATGGCAAAGACGGCCGCGATGATCACAAAGACCCACTTGTTGACGACCTTGTTGGAGCAGATGATGCCCACGTTCTGGCCAAGGGCGCTGGTGGGAAGACCGCCCAGCAGGCCGCCGACCATAGAGGTGAGGCCCTGGGACACAATAGCGCCGGAGAGCTCGCGCTCGGTGGGCATACGGTCAATGGAGCCCAGGCAGGCGGCGGAGACGTCGCCGATAACCTGGATGGCGACCATGGGGAACACGACGGCGAGGGTAATGCAGACCTCGGGATCAAACTCGAGCGCGTAGGGCATGAGCTTGGGAAGGGCGAAGACCTGAGCGGTGGCGACGCTGGAGAAGTCGATCATGCCAAAGGGGATCGAAACGATCATGCCAACGATCATGCCAAAGAACACGGATCCCAGCTTGAGCGTGCCCTTGCCAAAGTTGGCGAGCGCAAAGACCACAGCGAAGGTGATCAGGGCGACGCACCATGCCTGCGGGGTGCCCCACAGCGGCGTACCCATACCGCCGGCCATGTACTTGACGGCCGTGGGATAGAGAGAGACGCCAATGGAGAAGATGACCGTACCGGTCACGACGGGCGGGAACAGCCACTTGATCTTGCTGTAGGCCAGACCAAAGAGAACCGCAACGGCGCCGCCGACGATCTCGCCGCCCAGCAGCGCGCCAAAACTAAAGCCCGAGGCGCCCATGGCCTGAAGGGCCGGCAGGAACGCGAACGAAACGCCCATGACGATGGGCAGGCCGCCGCCGATACGACGGAAGGGAGCGAAGGCCTGAAGGGCCGTGTCGATTGCCGAAAGAATGAGCGCAACCTGAATGATGTCGGTGCTCTGCTGGCTATTAAAGCCGTAGACGCCGGCCATGATGACCGCCGGGGTAATGATACCGGCAAACGATGCCAGTACGTGCTGAAGGGCACACGGGATCATTTCCTTAACGGGAGGCATGCCTTCGCGAGTGAACAGGGCTTCAGTGCCGTTCGTAACCGTCTCCTGGGTCATTTGACCACCAATCCTCGAAATAGTTGTTTTCGCATCTAACGCTCTATTGTGACGCAGTGCGGGGTTGAGGTTGTGCCTTCGTTGCATATCGTATTAAAGATGATTCTCATTCTCAATAATAATTTTTTGTTATCAGACTATTCTTCAGCTGAGATAACGCATTTCCGCAGGTCAGGAAAGTGTCTGGTCAAAATAACATCTTACTTTTCTTTTGGTCAACCGTTTACCGCTAAATTCCTACCGTTCGTCTGTATTACGCAATGTACCTGCGGATATACGAGATGATGAGCAGCGTGTTACCATGATAAAAAATTGTTATGAACATTTCCGATTTCACCCCAAGGAGTTGCCCGTGAACGAGACCGTAAGTCGCTTTTTGCCGATGGTCGATTTCCTGGAGCAGATACTCGGCAAAAACAGCGAAATCGTGCTGCACGATTTCTCGGATCCCGACCACGCCATCGTCGATATTCGCAACGGCATCGTGAGCGGCCGCAAGGTCGGCGGTCCCGCCACCGACCTGGCACTCAAGATCATGCACGACGCCAAGTATCGTGACCTGCCGTTTATTACGGGCTACGAGGGGCGCGGTGCCGGTGGCAAGACGTTGGAGTCGGCGACGTACTTTATCCGCGAGAATGACGAGATTGTCGGTATGCTCTGCGTCAACACTGACCTCTCGACCGTGCGCTCCATCAACGCCATGGCGCAGCAGCTCATGGCGTGCTTCGACGCGGCGCCTAGACAGGCAGAGCCCGCGTCTATCGAGGTCGAAAGCCTTTCGGAGTCTACACAGGAGCTCATCGACCGCAGCATTGCCGAGTTGCTGAGCGCGCGCGGGCTGGATGTAGCATCGCTTGGTCAAAGCGACCGCGTGGACGTCATTCGCCACCTCAACGGCAACGGGGTGTTCATGCTCAAGGGTGCCGTGGCCTGCGCCGCCACCGCGCTGGGCATCTCGGAGCCCAGCGTCTACCGCTACCTGCAAAAAGTCCGCAAGGAAGGCTAACCCGCTGATCCCTTGGGGACGGAGGAAAAAGGATCATTTTGCCGCATCGCCTGACAAAAGACCCTGCAGCTCACACGCGCTGCAGGGTCTTTTTGCATGTCATGTTTAGTTGTTGCCAACGCCTTAGAGAGCGGCGACGACCTCGATCTCAACCAGACCGCCGGCCGGAAGGGCGGCAACCTGGAAAGCGCTGCGCGCGGGGAACGGAGCCTCGAACTTGGAGGCGTAGATCTCGTTCACGGCAGCGAAGTCGGCGATGTCGGCCAGGTAGACCGTGGTCTTGACGACATCGGCAAAGGTGGCGCCGGCAGCGGTCAGCAGCGCCTCGACGTTAGCAAGGGACTGCTTAGCCTGGGCCTCGACGCCCTCGGGCATCTTGCCGGTTGCGGGGTCGATGCCCAGCTGGCCGGACAGGAACACCATGTTGCCGGTCTTGATGCCGGGGGAATACGGGCCGATGGCTGCGGGTGCGTTATCGGAAGACACGACGGTCTTGCTCATGTTTATCTCCTTACGATCAGTTGAAAGAGCGTGAGCGCGGCGTTCACACCGGGAGGCACAGTTCGGTCTGAACGCCGCGCTTGATTGGGATAGTACTCAAGGTTTCCGCGCGATGCAAGATTATTATCACGTTGCGAGAATCTTTTATCGCCCAACGGCGTCTGTCGGCCGCTGAACGGCACGACCGGACGGTGAAGCTCAAAACGATCCGCTTCCCTCAGTCCCCAGCCGATCAGGTGATCCATAGGGGACGGAGGGAAACGGTTCATTTTTGCTGCAAGGGCTGCTGAAGACTTTATCCTGCTTGGGCCACATGGCTCGTCCGCCGCAACAGCACCACTATACTTTTGAATATCTGAGCATTTTGAAAGGCAGGATATGACCGCAACCGCCAGTCGAACCACCAACCGCAGACCCGAGCTTTTGGCGCCCGCCGGAGGGCCCGAGCCCTTTGCCGCCGCACTCGCCGCCGGGGCAGACGCCATCTACTGCGGCATGGGCAGCTTCAACGCCCGTCGCAAGGCCACCAACTTTACCGACGAGGCCTTTGAGCAAGCCTGCCGCGCCGCGCATCTAGCCGGGTCGCGCGTCTACGTCACGGTCAACATCGTCATCAAGCAGTCCGAGATGGGCGATGCGTTGCAACTCATCCACCGCTGCTCCACGTTGGGCGCCGACGCCTTTATCATCCAGGACTGGGGCCTGTTCTTTGAGGTCAAGCGCACGATGCCCGGCATCGAGACGCACATCTCAACCCAAGCAAACATCCACGACGACCGCGGAACCCTTTGGTGCCGCGAGCAGGGCGCCGACCGCGTGACTCTCTCGCGCGAGCTTTCCATCGACGAGATTGCCACCATTCACGATGCCGCGCCCGATGTGGACCTTGAGGTCTTTAGCCACGGCGCCATCTGCTTTTGCTACTCGGGCCTGTGCCTGCTTTCGAGCTTTGCCATGGCGGGGCGATCGGCCAACCGCGGCATGTGCGCCCAGCCCTGCCGCCTGCCCTACGAGCTGATCGACGAGAACGGACGTACGCTCTCCCCTGCCGGTCGCGAGCGCGCTCTATGCCCGCGCGACACCAACACTTCGCAGCTCGTTCGCCGTCTGTATGACGCCGGCGCCGCGTCGCTCAAACTCGAGGGCCGCATGAAGGCGCCCGATTACGTGTACTCCATCGTTGATGTGTATCGTCACGAAATTGACGACATGCTATCCGGAGCCGCCGTTACCAAGGACGAGGAAGCCGCCCGCCAGCGCCAGCTCAAGCGCTGCTTCAACCGCGACTTTACGCACGCCTATCAGGACGGCACCTCGGGCGACGAGATGATGAGCTACGAGCGTTCCAACAACCGCGGCCAGATCGTGGGCACGGTGCTGGGCAGCCGCTTGGCCAACCGCGATGTGCGCGGTCTCAAGCCCGACGACCGCCGTCGCCGCGCCGCCATCGCCCGCATTGAGCTGTTTGAGCCCGTGGGCAAGGGCGACCTGCTGGAGCTTCGCCACGATAACGAGTTTGACCAGTTCCTGACCACCATTGCCGCCGATGATGCCGCTGCCGGCGACATCATCGAGTGCCGCGTGCCCCGCAGCATGCCCGAGGGCTGCCGCGTCCGCGTGATTCGCAGTCAGCGTGCCATCGACGCCGCCGGCGCCGCACTCAAGCGCGATGTGCTGCGCCGCCGAGCTGTTGATGTGTCCGTCGTGGCACGCCTGGGCGAGCCGTTTACCGTCACACTCACCTGCTGTGACAGCCCCGCGCTCACCGCCACCGCCACGGGCTTCACCGTCGAGGCCGCCAAGACCCGCGCCATCGAGGCGGCAGACCTGGTTGAGCATGTGGGCCGCATGGGCTCCTCGCCCTTTGAGGCAGCGAGCTTTGACGTTTCGCTCGACGCCGGCTGTGGTATGGGCTTCTCCGCCGTACACAAGGTGCGCGCCGCTGCCTGTAAGGCATTGGAGGAGGCCATTCTTGCGCCGTACGAGGAGCGCGCGAAAACACTCGAGTTGCCGGCGATTGTCACCAGTGATTCCCGCCCCGCGCCCGAGCACTACCGCGACGAGCCGCAGATCTGCGCCACCGTCACCTCGCTCGAGGCCGCCGAGGCAGCGCGGGCGGAGGGTGCAACGCGCATCTACATGACCACCGATGCGCTCGAGGCCGCCGGTGTCTCCCCTGCCAATGCATTTGAGCAGGGTATCGTGCCCGTACTCGACGAGGTCTGCCGCGCCGTTGACCACGAGCGCGTCGATCCCTGGATCAATGCCGGGGCCACCGTCGCCGTTGGCAATATCTCCGAGCTTGCCCTGGCCGCCCAGGTTGGCGCCACGGCCGAGATTCGCTCTTGCCTGCCGGTTCACAACATTCCCTGCATGGAGGCACTCGCCGAGCGCGGAGCCGGTGCGTTTTGGCTCTCGCCCGAGATCACGCTCGACGAGATTATCTCGCTCGGCGCCGCCGCGCCCGCGGCTCTGGGCATCACCGTCTTTGGCCGCCCGCGCGTCATGACAAGCGAGCATTGCATTCTGCAGGTTGCCAACGGCTGCATCCACGATTGCGCCAACTGCCGCCTGCGCGCCCGCAAGCTGTCGCTCAAGAATATCGACGGAAAGGTCATGCCCGTCCGCACCGACATCCACGGCCGTTCTCGCCTGTACGATGCCTACCCCATCGACCTCACGCCGCAGGTTCCTCAGCTGCTCGATGCCGGCGTGCGTCGTCTCATGGTGAACGGAACGTTGCTCGAGACGGATGAGGTGGGCCGTGCCGTCGCCCGCGTCCGTCGTGCCGTCGAGGCCGCGCAGGCCGGCCGTAAGCCCGCCGCCCGCCTGCGCGGGGCGACCTCGGGCTGCATGTTTGTGGGAATCAGCTAACCGAAAGGCATACACGTGAACGAAGAACCTCAAGTCCTCTACTGCGACGCCTGGCTCATGGCCATCGACAAGCCTGCCGGCATGATCGTCCACGGCGATGGCACCGGCGAGCGCACACTCACCGACTACGCCAGCGACCTGCTACTGGCGATGGGCGACGGCTTTGCCGCGACCGACATGCAGCCGCTCAACCGCCTGGACCGCGACACCACCGGCGTGGTGCTGTTCTCACTCGACAAGCAGACGCAGCCCGCCTTTGACCAGATGATTATCGACCACGCGTTCGAAAAGCACTACCTGGCGCTCGCCGAGGGCAAGATCGACTGGAACGAAAAGCTCATCGACAAGCCCATCGCCCGCGACCGTCACGACAGCCGAAAGATGCGCGTCGGCGCCAGCGGCAAGCCGTCTCAAACGCGCGTGAAGGTGCTCAAGCGTCTTAAGAGCCGTCGTGGCCTGCCCACGCGCTCGTATATCGATGTCGAGCTGCTCACCGGCCGCAAACACCAGATCCGCGTGCACCTGGCAAGCGAGCGCCACCCCCTGGTTGGCGATGACCTGTACGGCACGCCGCGCCCCTGTGGCCTGATGCTCCACGCCCACAGTGTGTCCTTCACGCATCCCGTAACCGGCGAGCACATCCACATCGAAGCCCCCTGCCCCTGGGAGCCCTAAAACCTGCCAAATAGGGACAGGCACCTTGGTGGTGGCTTTGCCGCAATGGCTCAGCCGCGGTCCCAAAACGTCTCGATCTGTAACAGCTGGAACCCATTTTCCGGTCTATCTGTTACAGATCGAGACATTTGAATCCCCCTCAAGGGAAAATCTCAATCTGTAACAATAACTCGGCAAAATCGGCCCCAGATGTTACAGACTTAGACAAAACCGGCAGACAACGAAAGCGGCAACGCCCGTGATAGACGTTGCCGCTTTTCTATTGAGAAAACTACTCGGTTTTCGTTACCAACCACCACAATGGGGACAGGCACCTTTGTGGTGGTTTTGGCCTTAGCCTGCCCCTGCTTGCTAGACCGTGATGACGTTGTCCATCGACTGGTACTTGGCGGGCACCTCGCCCGTAGTGATGATCGTTGCGTCGCGGAAGTCCGCAAACTTGACGGGCGCCACCATGCCAAATTTGCTGGCGTCCGAGATTACGAAGCGTTTGGCGGTATGGCGCATCGAGATACGCTTGACCTGCGCTTCCTCGATATCCGGTGTGGTGAGACCTTGCTCGGCGGCGATGCCATTGGAACCCCAAAAACCGCAGTTGAAGTTATAGCGGTCCAGGGTTGCCAAGGCATCGGGACCGACGAGTGCCTCGGTCTCGGGCTTGAGCTCGCCGCCTAGCACCACGGTGCGCATACCACGCAGGGCGAGATGCTGAGCATGGAGCACGGAATCGGTCACATAGGTGACACCCTCAAGGCGCGGAAGATGCTCGATGAGCTTGAGGGTCGTGGAGCCCGAATCGATATACACAAAGCTATCGGGCTCCACCAGAGCCGCGGCACGGGCGCAGATGCGCTCCTTGTCATCGTTATGGAGATCACTGCGCTCGCTGATCGTCAGGTCGCGCGTCACGTGCGCACGCTCCAGACTCGTCGCGCCTCCGTGCACCTTGGCGATACGGTGTGCACGGTCGAGCGCCTGCAGGTCGCGCCGAATGGTAGACGCCGTCACGCCCAGGGCTTCAGCAAGCTCCGGCACGGTAACCGAGCCGGCCTGCTGCACCATCGTCACGATCGCGTTGAGCCTATCTTCCGCAAGCATCGCTTACTCCTCCTCGGGGTACACGACTCCCCAGTCGGCGCGGAGCTTGGTCATCAGCTCCATAACATCAGAAGCATAGCCCAGAAGCTCGCGCTTCGAATCATCGCCGGCAACGGCCTTCTCCAGGTCGGCCATCTCGTAGCACAGAGCATATGCCTCGGTGCCAGCGTGGACCTCCTCACGGTGACCGTCCGCAGTCCACACGATGGTCGCATGGTCGGCGCGCGGATACTCGTTGACCTCGATATAGCACTTGTCGAAGCTGATGACCGAGCGCTTGGGCTGCTTGGAGTGGAGTGTAAGGCTCACGACGCCCAGCTGCTGCTCGGCGTTACGGCAGACAATGCCGCCCGCAACGTCGACACCGGTCTCACAGGTGTTGCCCAGAGACACGACCTCGGCTGGCTGGCTGGCCATAAACAGGCGCATGACGGACAGGGCATACACGCCAATGTCGAGCATGGCGCCGCCGGCAAGGCTACGGTTGTAGAAGCGGTTGGTCAGGTCGCCGTACTCCTTATAGCTGCCAAAGTTGAGCTGGGCGAGGTTCATGCGGCCAAAGTCGCCCGCATCCATGCGACGGCGCAGCTCTTGATACAGCGGCATGTGGAGCACCGTGGTGGCGTCCATAAGGACCACGTTGTGCTCGACGGCGATGGCACGGGCCTCGTGGAGCTCGGCAGAGTTGAGGGTAATGGCCTTTTCGCAGAGCACGTGCTTGCCAGCTGCCAGAGCGGCTCGCAGGTAGGTGATATGCGTGTTGTGCGGCGTGGTGATATAAACGGCGTCGATGTCCGGATCGGCGTAGAGGTCCTCGACCGTCTCATAGACCTTCTCGATGCCATACTGCTCGGCAAAAGCTTGAGCCTTGGATAGCGTACGGTTTGCGACGCCCGCAAGCTTGCGGCCGGCAAGAGCTAGAGACTGGGCCATCTGGTTGGCGATAACGCCGCAACCGATCACAGCCCAGCGAAGCTCGGGAGCCGTAAAAATGTCGTCGGGGAACGGCCGATCCTGGACCGAGGCAAACGCCGCCTTAGCGGCTGCTTCGGCGTCGAGCGGAGCCTGTTTGGAATCTGCCATGAGTGCCTCCTGAGTCATCGGAAGTCCTTCATTTCTAACAGCCCTATATTCGCACAATTGCGCGCGCTTTTGCTTGTATTTGCGTGTTTATTTGTTTATCGGTCATTATTTAACCATAGTTAGCAGATATTTGCGCGGCAATGCGCATCATCGCGCAAGACTCTGCGCGTAAATGCGCATGCGACAATCCTTGTGAAACATATAGGGGCGGAGCACCAAAGCCCTAAAGACAGAGCCAGCTGTATTACTTCACCCCTCTGGGGGCACCAGACATCAAAGAACTGTCCCTAGGTGCCGCTTTCGTTGAAGCCTATCCTAGATGGCCAGATATACAGATCTAAAGACCGTCCCTATCAACTAGTCGTTTAAGAACGTCCCAAACGACTAGTCATTTAAGTCTGTCCCCAATGACTGCCAATCAACGGCCACTCATTTAAGTCTGTCCCCAATGAGTGGGGATAGAAAAAGGCCCGGATGCCGAGGGGCATCCGGGCCTTTGCTAGCAACTTGATGTTGCGGGCAGCTTAGAACTTGTGGCCGCACTTCTTGCAGACGCGCAGCTTGTTCTTGCCGTCCTTCTCGTGACCGACGCGGGTAACCTTACCGCACTCGGGGCAGACGAGATTGACGTTGGAGGCATCGATGGGAGCCTCCTGCGAAACGATGCCGCCCTGCTGGTTGGCAGCGTTGGGCTTGACGGCCTTCTTGACGACCGAAACGCCCTCGACAACGACCTTGTTCTCGGCGGGGAGAGCACGCAGGATAACGCCCTGCTTGCCGCGATCCTTACCAGAGAGAACCTGGACCTTATCGCCCTTCTTGATATACATATATCTCCCCTAACTACAGGGTCTCGGGAGCGAGCGAGACGATCTTCATGTACTTCTTGTCACGAAGCTCGCGAGCGACGGGCCCGAAGATACGGGTGCCGACGGGCGAACCATCGTTGTTGATGACAACGCAGGCGTTCTCATCAAAGCGAATGTAGGAGCCATCCTTGCGGCGGATCTCCTTAACGGTGCGAACGACGACGCAACGGACAACGTCCTTCTTCTTGACGTTGGCGCCAGGGGTAGCCTCCTGGACAGCACCGATGAACACATCGCCGATGCCTGCATAACGACGCTTGGAACCGCCAAGCACCTTGATGCAGCGAATCTTGCGAGCGCCGGAGTTGTCGGCGACGTTCAGCATGGTTTGCATCTGAATCATGGTAGATGTTCCTCCGAACTAAGAACCGAAGAGAGGTGCGCAGCCTTTAGGCGGCCTGTGGTATGCAAACCAGGCATACGCACATCTTCGGAAACGTACAAGTCGTAAGAGCGACTGCTTATTTAGCGCGCTCGACGACCTCGATGAGGCGCCAACGCTTCATCTTGGACATAGGACGGGTCTCCATAACGCGGACGGTATCGCCCACGCCAGCCGTGCACTCCTCGTCGTGAGCGTGCAGCTTCTTGGAGCTGGTCATCATCTTGCCGTACTTGGGGTGACGCTTGCGCTCGGTGATGGTGACGACAATGGTCTTGGCACCGGAGACGGAGGTAACGACACCCGTACGGACCTTACGCGAGTTACGCGAATCAGTCATGTTCTCTCCTTAGGTCCTACTCGGCGACAGCGGACTTCTCCGCTGCGATCTCGCGGGCGCGCTGCTCCGTGAGGACGCGAGCGATGTCCTTCTTCACGGTGTTGACGCGAGCGGTGTTGTCCAGCTGGCTGGTGGCCATCTGGAAACGAAGGTTAAAGAGCTCGGCGCGCATTTCCTTCAGCTTCTCAACGAGCTGAGCGTCCGAGAGCTCACGAATCTCTGCGGGCTTCATTAGTTCTCCTCCTTGGCGGCGGCGGCGTCCTCAGCAGCCCACTTGGCCTCGAGAGCGGCCTCCTCAGCCATCTCCTTCTCGATGCGCTGCTCAGCGTTCTTAGCAGCAACAATCTTGGTCTTGATGGGAAGCTTGTGCTGTGCAAGACGCAGAGCCTCGCGAGCGACCTCCTCGGGCACGCCCTTGACCTCGAACATGATGCGGCCGGGCTTGACGACGGCCACCCACTCCTCGGGGTTACCCTTACCAGAACCCATGCGAGTCTCAGCAGGCTTCTTGGTGATGGGCTTATCGGGGAAGATCGTGATGTACACACGACCGCCACGCTTCATGTAGCGGGTCATGGCAATACGAGCGGCCTCGATCTGACGGTTGGTGATCCAATGGGCCTCGAGAGCCTGGATACCAAACTCGCCGAAATGCAGCTCGGTATTACCCTTGGCCTGGCCCTTCATGGAGCCACGCTGCACCTTGCGGTGAAGAATACGCTTAGGGGCAAGCACTACTGACCCCTCCTCTCGGAGTTACGACGACGAGGACGGGAAGAGCCCTCGAGTGCAGGGTTGGGAACAGGCTGGCCCGGGAGCTTCTCGCCCAGGTAGATCCAGACCTTCACGCCGCAAGCGCCCATGGTGGTGCTGGCGACAGCCGTGCCGTAGTCGATCTTGGCACGGAGGGTGTGCAGAGGCACGCGACCCTCGCGGTACCACTCACGACGGCCCATCTCGGCACCGCCGAGACGACCGGAGCACTGGATACGGATGCCCTTAGCGCCGGCCTTGCGGGCGGACTGGACAGCCTTGCGCATAGCGCGACGGAAGGCAACGCGGCCCTCGAGCTGCTCAGCAATGGACTGAGCAACGAGGTTGGCGTCGAGCTCGGGGCGCTTGATCTCGACAACGTCGACGGAGAGCTGGCCCTTGGAGACGCCAGCGACCTTCTCGAGCTCGGTGCGGAGGGTATCGATCTCGGCACCCTTCTTACCGATGACAACGCCGGGGCGAGCGGTGAGGATGATGACCTTCACCTTGTCGCCAGCGCGCTCGATCTCGACGCGGGAGACAGCTGCGCGGGAAAGACGCTTCTCGAGGTACTTGCGGATCTCGAGATCGTTACCGAGGGTCTTAGCGTAATCCTTCTCTGCGAACCAGCGGGAGCGCCAGTTCTCGGTGATGCCAAGACGGAAGCCGGTGGGGTAGACTTTCTGACCCATACAGCTTTACGCCTCCTTTCGAGGAGCAACGACGACGGTGATGTGGGAAGTGCGCTTCAGAATACGAGAAGCGGAACCCTTGGCGCGGGGACGGATGCGCTTAAGCGTCGGACCCTCGTCAACGTAGGCAGCGGCGACAACCAGGTTGTCGGCACGCAGACCGTTGTTGTTCTCGGCGTTCGCAACAGCGGAACGGAGAACCTTCTCGACATCCACGGCGACGGCGCGGTCGCAGAAGTGGAGGATGTCGAAGGCCTGAGCGACAGGCTTGCGGCGGATCAGATCGACCACCAGGCGGGCCTTGCTGGGGGAAACACGCACGTACTTAGCGACGGCGCGAACCTCGGTGGCCTCAGTTTCAATAGACTTAGTTGCCATTTACGGTTAACCCCCTATTTGGCCTTGTGGCCACGGAACGTACGAGTCGGCGCGAACTCGCCGAGCTTGTGACCAACCATGGACTCGGTAACATACACGGGCACATGCTTGCGGCCGTCGTGGACGGCGATGGTGTGACCAACCATCTCGGGGAAGATGGTAGACGCGCGAGACCAAGTCTTCACGACGTCCTTCTTGCCAGCCTCGTTCATCGCGGTGATACGCGAGAGAAGGCGAGTCTCCACGAACGGGCCCTTTTTGAGACTTCTGCTCATAAGTGCTTTCTCCTAAAACTCGGTATCCGAAATTACTTCTTACGGCGACGAATGATGTGCTGGTTCGAGACCTTCTTCTTCTTGCGCGTACGAAGGCCCTTCGTCGGCTTACCCCAGGGGGTAACGGAGGGACGACCAGAGGTGTGGTTCTTGCCCTCGCCACCGCCGTGCGGGTGGTCGACAGGGTTCATGACGGTACCGCGGACGGTCGGGCGCACGTTCATGTGACGCTTACGGCCGGCCTTGCCGATGACGATGTTGGCGTGATCGGCGTTGCCGACCTCACCGACGGTGGCGCGGCAGGTAACGAGGATGCGGCGCATCTCGGAGGAAGGCATACGGACGATAGCGTACTTGCCCTCCTTACCCATCAGCTGGCAGGAGTTACCGGCGGAACGGGCGATTGCGGCGCCCTTGCCCGGCTGGAACTCGACGGCGTGGATGAGCGTACCGACGGGGATGTCGGCGAGGGGCAGAGCGTTGCCCGGCTTGATGTCGGCGTCAGAACCGGACATGATGGTCTGACCGACCTCGAGGCCCTTGGGGGCCAGGATGTAGCGCTTCTCACCGTCAGCGTAGTGCAGCAGAGCGATGCGAGCGGAACGGTTCGGATCGTACTCGATCGTGGCAACCTTGGCGGGCACGCCGTCCTTGTTGCGCTTGAAGTCGATCACGCGGTAACGACGCTTCACGCCGCCGCCCTGGTGGCGGGTGGTGATGCGGCCGTTGTTGTTACGACCGGCCTTCTTGGGCAGGGGCTCGAGAAGAGACTTCTCGGGCTTGGTGCAGGTGATCTCGGAGAAATCGGAGATCGTCTGCCAACGCCTACCAGCGGAGGTCGGCTTAAGGTGCTTTACAGCCATTACAATCCCTTTCAATAGGAATCCGTTAGCCATCGCAGACAGGGATTCGAGGTTCTGCCTCGGGTGCGATGACACCGGACGTATACACGGTTCCGGGCGTGTCCATTTTATACGCCCAAAACCTTGAGCTCTCGCCTCCCCTATTTGGGAGGCATGAGCTCACTCAACAGCAGCGAGTCTTAGGCCTGGTTGCCAAAGACCTCGATGGTGTCGCCCTCGGCCAGCGTGACGATGGCCTTCTTCCAAGAACGGGTCTTGCCGGCGACATAGCGCACGCGCTTGGTCTTGGGCTTGACCGTCAGGGTGTTCACGCGAACGACCTTGACGCCGAAGATCTCCTCGACAGCGTCCTTGATCTGATACTTGTTAGCATCCTTGGCGACCTCGAACGTGTACTTGTTCAGCTCCATGCCGGAGAAGGAACGCTCGGACACGATCGGACGGATGATGATCTCGTGGGCGGTCATTTATGCAAGCACCTCCCCGAAGTGAGCGGCGATGTCGGCGGGCATCAGCACAGCGTTGTTGTTGACGAGATCGTAGGTGTTGGCCTCGTCGGCAGTGATGATGAACGTCTTGGGAATGTTGCGGAACGACAGGTAGGCGTTGACGTCCTCATCGCGAACGATGATGGTCAGACGCTTGCCCTCAAGGCCGAGAGCCTTGAGCATGGCGACGGCAGCCTTGGTGGAAGGCTTCTCGAAGCCGTAGTCGTCGACGAGCACGAGCTCGCCGTCGGCCAGCTTGGCAGACAGCGCGGAGCGCATAGCCAGCTTGACCTCCTTGTTGTTCATACGCTTAGCGTAAGAACGGGGCTTGGGGGCGAAGACAACGCCACCGTGACGCCACTGGGCAGCACGGATGGAACCCTGGCGGGCACGGCCGGTGCCCTTCTGACGCCAAGGCTTCTTGCCGCCACCGGAAACCTCAGAGCGGCCCTTAGCGGACTGGGTGCCCTGACGCCAAGAGGCCATCTGGCACTTGACGATGTGGTGCATAACGTGGATGTTCGGCTCGATGCCGTACACCTCAGCGGCGAGCTCGGCCTCGGCGACCTTCTTGCCCTCGCTGTTCTTTACTTCAAACTTTGCCATTTAAGTGTTCTCCTTGGTATGACGCTGGGCTAAATGGGCTGGGCCCTTAGGCCATACGGATGGCGACGAGACCATTCTTGGCACCCGGGACAGCGCCCTTGACCAAGATGAGGTTCTGCTCGGCATCGATGCGGACAACGGAAAGGTTCTTGACGGTAACGCGCTCGTTACCCATGTGACCGGCCATCTTGACGCCCTTGAGGACGCGCGCAGGATAGGCGCACTGACCGATAGAACCGGGGTGACGCTGGAAGTGAGAACCATGCGTCATAGGACCGCGGCGCTGACCCCAGCGCTTGATGCGACCCTGGAAGCCCTTACCCTTGGAGGTACCGATGACGTCGACCTTCTCGACATCAGCGAAATCAGCGACGGTGACGACCTCGCCGACCTTGTGCTCCTCGCCGTTCTCGACGCGGACCTCACGAAGGAAGCGGACAGGCTCGACGCCAGCCTTGGCGAAGTGACCAGCCATGGGCTTGTTCACGTTCTTGGCCTTGATGTCGCCGAAACCGATCTGGACGGCGTCATAGCCGTCGGTTGCCTGAGTTTTAACCTGCGAGACAGCGCAGGGGCCAGCCTGGATGACCGTGACGGGAACGACGTTGTCGTCCTCGTCCCAAACCTGGGTCATGCCAATCTTGCGGCCGAGAATCATGCTGATCAAGATATGATCCCAACTCTCGCGTGGTCTTGGGACAATGCGTACACCACCGAGCGTACGCCCCTAGAGGACCACTACTTACACGACGTGCTCCCCAGCCTTGTATTTCGCCTGGACTACCTGACAACCCTATTAAGCAGGCATTTTGTCCAGCCAGAATACTCCCCTGGTTACACACAGCTGATTAGTATACACGGCTGCGGGCGTATCCATCGAGATTCATATTTCACTCACATTGTTTACGCAGGTAAAGTGCGTGGCACGTTCCCAGTGTGCGGCGGAGGGGGCGGGCCTGAGACATATTAAGGTTGTCGCGAGTTCCGCACGAACAGGAGAGCACTTAATGTGCTCTCCGTCGTGAGCAGGACTGTAGAGCAGCAACCTTAATATGTCTCAGGCCCGCCCCCTCCGCCGCACACTGGGAACGCCACGTTGATGTCTGCTAAACCTTGCTCGCTCAGGCTAATGACTTTGTTGGGGGTCCACTATTTGCTGGAGGGTGAACTTGCATTGCATTGGCTCGCCTTCTGCTTGTGGCTTTGCCTCTTCGAAATCGAAGATCATGATGGCGCAGTTGGGGAGTTTTGTTGGGAGCTCGAAGCCCTCTGGGGCTGCGGCTTTGATGAATTGGCGGCTGGCGCTGCCGTGGCTTACTGCTAGGAGGGTTTCGACATTCTCGGCGCTTATGAGATTGGTGAGGGTGGCTACCATGCGTTTTTGCAGGGCTTGGCTTCCCTCTCCTCCAAAGGGGACTAGATCCTCGCCGGGTTCCCAGACGTCGGTGGGCAGCGCGTCGTGGGGGCCTTCTTCGAAGGTGCCGTAGCAGCGCTCGATGATGCCTTCGCAGGACTCGACTGCTGCGTCCGGGCCAAGGAGTTCGGTTGCGACGAGCTGTGCTGTGTCCATGGCTCGACCCAAAGGCGAAGAGACCACCTTGTCAGGAACGACATTGTGGGCTTTGAGCCATGCGGCTGCCATCCCGGCTTGCTGACGGCCCAAATCGGTGAGCGGTGAATCGCAGCGACCCTGGACGAGCTTTTTAACGTTGAATTCTGTCTGGCCGTGGCGGAGTAGATATAGACGCTTCATGCTCTCCCCTTCTGTATAACTTGCTTTGCCGGCGCAGCCCTACTCGTGGGTATGCCCTACGTAGTCCTCGTCGATCGTAATCTTGGCAATCGACTTGGGATATTCCGATTCGACCCGTTGTGCCAGCGCGTGTTTTACGTCTTCGGCGCTCATCTGCAGATCCGAGGGACGTACGCAGTCAAAGATCACGTTGGTGTGCGTAGGACCCGGCACGCAGCGCAGGTCATGAATCGAGAGGCGGCTATCAATCTGTTGGGCCATGGCGTTAATGCGTAAACGCATGCTCGCCACCTTGGGATCGTCGGTCACGATGGGATCGTAATGGAGCGTGACGATCATGCCGTCTTCGTTCCTAAACGCCTGCTCAATATTGTCGAGCGTGTCGTGACTTTCCATCGGGCTGGCTTCGGCCGCCATCTCGGCGTGAGCGCTTGCGAACTTCCTGCCCGGGCCGTAGTCGTGAACCATCAAATCGTGAACGCCCAAAACGCCGGGATAGCTCATGATCTTGTCTCGAATGTGCTTGACCAGCTTAGGATCGGGCGTCTGGCCCAAAAGCGGGCTCACCGTATCCTGGATGAGTTCAAAACCGCTCCAGCCAATATAGGCACCAACGGCAAGGCCGACCCAAGCGTCAAGATTGATGCCCGTCACCTGCGAAACAACTGCGCACGCCAGCACGGCACCCGTGGCAAGGACATCGTTCTTGGAATCCTGAGCCGTCGCATGCAGTGTCTCGGACTCGATACGGTCGCCGAGCTTTTGGTTGAGGGCCGCCATCCAGAGCTTTACGACCATCGAAAGCACTAGAACTGCCACCAGGGCAAGCGAGAACTCGACAGGTTCGGGGTGGATGACGCGCTCGACCGAGGACTTCACCAGCTCAACGCCAATCAGCAGCACGAGTGCCGCCACGACCAGACCCGAGAGATACTCGTAGCGACCGTGGCCGTAAGGATGCTCGGGGTCGGCCGGCTTGCTCGCCAGCTTAAAGCCCAGCACGCTCACGATATTCGAGCTGGCATCGGACAGGTTGTTCATGGCATCCGCAACAATCGAAACCGATCCCGAAACCACACCAATGGCACCCTTCGCAGCACAAAGCGCAACATTGGCGACAATACACACCATGCCCGCTAACGTGCCCACACGCGCACGATCGCCCTGTGCGCGCCCAACAATCCACTCGACCATCTACATCCGCCCCCACGGTACTACCTATATATCTATTGCTCAAACGGATTGTAGTGTAGCCACTTTGTCCTCAAGATACAAAAGGCCGCAGCCCACACGAGCCACGGCCTTGGAACACGACAAAGGGATCGTCCTTTTGTCGCACAGGTTTATGCGCTTACTTCAGCAGCGCTCGCCACTGTTTCGGGCGAATCGCCTCCGTCCCCCGTCGCCTGTCCCTTCGCCGGCACCACGCCAAAGCAGTAGCTCAGCGCCGCAGACACCGCAAATGCCGTGCCGCCGGCAGCGCAGCACCACAGCAGGTTCGGGATGCCGCCCGTGGCAAAGCCAATGACCATGAGGACATTCGTCATGCCGATGGTATAGGCCGTAACGTGGCCCACGGCCGCAACAAGGCCTCCGACGGCGCCGCCAATGGCCATGCACGTCAGGCACCTGCCATATTTAAAGCCGCAACCGTACAGCGCAGGCTCGCTTACGCCGCCAAGAACACCCGAGATCGAATAGCCCAGCATGAGCGTCTTCTCGTCCTTATCCGCAACGCGGAGCGACGCGCCAAAGGGCATGCCCCAAACGGCAAACGTTGCCATCGTCGCGGCGATCAGGATGCACGAATCCGTTCCCACACTCATAAACTGCGCATAGGCGAGCGATAGGACAACGTTGCTGACGCCCGCGATCTTAAGGAACTCCCAGCCCGCGGCAAGCCCCATGAGTGTGAGCAACGATACGATGCCACCGGAATTGCCAAGCATAAACATAAGCTGGCCCAACAGCATGCCCAAATAGCTGCCCGCCGGCGCCGTAATACACAGCGAAACCGGAACCATGACAAGCATGGTCGCAAACGGAACAAACGAAAACGCCACGGCCTTAGGGATAACGCGCTGAAAGAAACACTCCACTTGCCAAAGCACGGGTACCGAGATGAGAACCGGAATAACAGTCGTCGTGTAATCGTTGACCGGCGCGGGAAGCAGGCCATACACGGAAGTCATCGATGCCCCCGTCGTCGATGCGGCATCGACGAGCTTAAGCAGATCGGGCGCAATCAATACGCCGCCCAGCATCATGCCCAGCTGCTCCGAGCAACCGAGCTGGCGAGCGGCCGCCCAACCAAGATAAACGGGCAAGAAGTAGTAGCCGGCGTTATAGAGCCAACTGTAGAACAGGCGATAGATATCGGAATCGGCAGACCACAGGCCCAGCATGCCTTCGCCCATAATGACGGCGACGGTGCGGAACAACGCCGCGCAGACAATAAACGGCAGCGCCGACATCATGCTTTTGGACAGATAATCCACCACAGCCATGGCGTTTGATGAGACCGTCGTTGTAAACGAGGTGTTAGAAACTTGTGACACAGGAACCCTTTCCCAATGTGACATGCGGACTGTCCCTTTGTCACATCGTGCGATACTGACCGATTGCGCGGTACTTTTCGTAGCGGAGGTTTGTGAGGGTCGCGTCGTCGAGCCGCCCAAGCGTATCGAAGGCATCAAATGCCGAGGACATGACGGCGCCGGCGATCTCCTCATGCGACAGACCCCTATCGTCAACAATGCCGTCGATGATACCGAGCGCCAACAGATCGGGAGCCGTGAGCTTAAGCGCCTCGGCGGCCTCATTCGCGCGCTCGGTATCCTTCCACAGAATCGACGCACAGGCCTCGGGGCTCACGACCGAATAGGCCGAGCTCGAGAGCATCAGGATGCGGTCGGCCACGGACAGCGCCAGCGCGCCACCAGAGCCGCCCTCGCCTGTTACCACCGAGACAATCGGCGTCTTAAGGCCGCTCATCTCCATGAGATTCTGGGCAATCGCCTCGCCCTGGCCGCGCTCCTCGGCACCGATGCCGCAAAACGCGCCCGAAGTATCGACCAGGCACAGAACCGGCCGACCAAACTTTTCGGCTTGGCGCATCAGGCGACGCGCTTTACGGTAGCCCTCGGGATGCGCCATGCCAAAGTTGCGGCGCATACGCTCTTTGGTCGTGGTGCCGCGCTCGATGGCGATGACCGTTACGGGGCGCCCGTCCTTCCAGCCAATGCCAGCCACCACAGCGGCGTCGTCGCCAAAGTAACGGTCGCCGTGCAGCTCCACAAATCCATCCAGGCCCAGCGAGATCACCTCGCCCGCCGTGGCGCGATCTGCCGAGCGGGTCTGCTTGACAATCTCGAGCGCGGTTTTTGGCGCCGCCGCGCGCTTGAACAAGTGCCCCAGCTTTTTGCCGCGGCGACCCGTATGCACGATCTCATGCGGTGCCCCCAAGCCGGGCGCGTGCCCTTCGTGCAGCGCCAGCAGCTCGCCTACCGTGAGCGCAATCTCGCCGCGCGGAACAACGGCATCGCAAAAGCCGTGCTCCAGCAAAAACTCGGAGCGCTGGAATCCCTTGGGCAGGCGCTTGTGCATGTTCTGCTCGATCACGCGCGGGCCGGCAAATGCCGTCAGGGCATCGGGCTCGGCCAGGATAATGTCGCCCTCCATGGCGAAGCTCGCGGTTACGCCTCCGGTCGTGGGGTCGGTGAGCACCGTGATATACAGGCCACCCGCCTCGCTGTGGCGCCTAACCGCCGCAGAAATCTTGGCCATCTGCATAAGCGATGTCACGCCCTCTTGCATGCGCGCACCGCCCGAAACGGTAAAGCCGACAACTGGCAATCCCAGCTCGGTCGCACGCTCAAATGTGCGACAGATCTTCTCGCCCACCACGGAACCCATCGAGCCCATCATAAAGTTGGCGTCCATAAAGAAGAACGCGGTATCGCAACCGCAGATTTTGCCCCTGCCGCACACAACGGCGTCGCGCTCGCCCGAACGCTCGCTCACGCTCTTGAGCTTGTCGGCATAGCCGGGAAACGAGAGGAAATCCTCCGACGCCAGATTGGCATCCCATTCCTCAAACGTGCCCTCGTCGACCGTCATGCGCATGCGCGCGCGACCGCTCACGCGAAAGTGTTTGCCGCAACGAGGGCAGACCTCGAGGTTGTCGTGTAGGCGTGCCTCATCGATCACACGGCGGCACTCCGGGCACTTGATAAACACGTGGCGCGCGGGAAACTCGGCGCACGACTCGGTTATCGGCCCCTCAAGGACATTGACCGTCTTCGCTTTTCTATTCATCAGCATAGAGATGCCCCATCAGATCGGTGTGATACATGCCCGACAAGAACTCGTCGTTTGCCAGCACGTCGAGCTGAAGCTCGCTGTTTTCGCTCACGCCCTCAATCACGAGCTCGCCCAGGGCCGAGCGCATCTTGCGAATGGCGCCGTCACGCGTGGGCGCACACACGATGAGCTTGCCGAGCATGGAGTCGTAGTACGGCGGAACTGTCGCACCGGTGAACATGGCCGAATCCCAGCGCACGCGCGGACCACCCGGCACGCGCAACGTGGTGACCGTTCCGCATGACGGCAGAAAGTCCGGCGTTTCGGCATTGATGCGGCACTCCATGGCGTGGTTGCGGACCGGCATGTCCTCCTGCTCAAAGGGCAGAGGCTGGCCGGCTGCCACGCGCAGCTGCCACTTGACCAAGTCGGTATCGGTCACAAACTCCGTAACCGGATGCTCCACCTGCAAGCGCGTGTTCATTTCCATAAAGTAGAAATTGCCGTCGTCCGAATACAGGAACTCGATGGTACCGGCTCCTTCGTAGCCGACGGCACGAGCCAGGTCACGCGCCGCCTTGTGCATGCGCGCGCGAATGTCGTCGTGTCCGTCGAGGCACGGCGCGGGACTCTCCTCGATCAGCTTTTGGTTGCGGCGCTGCACCGAGCACTCGCGTTCGCCGAGCGAAAACACATGGCCCTGCTTATCGGCCATAATCTGCACCTCAACGTGATGCGCCGGCGCGACGAACTTTTCCATGTAGCACTCGCCGTCGCCAAAAACGGCCTCGCCCTCGGCGCGTGCTTCAATAAAAGCCTTTGCCGCATCTTCCACGCGCTCGACCTTGCGGATGCCGCGGCCGCCGCCGCCCGCGCGCGCCTTGATGAGCACGGGGCAGCCAATACGCTCGGCCTCGGCCGTCGCCTCCTCGGGGCTCTTGAGCAAATCGCAGCCCGGCACGATGGGCACGCCCGCGGCGGCAGCCGTTCGGCGCGCCGCATCCTTGTCGCCCATGCTGTCGATCACCTCGGCCGAGGGGCCGACAAACGTCAGGCCATACTTGTCGCAATCGCGCACAAAGCTCGCCTTTTCGGAAAAGAAGCCATAGCCGGGATGGATTGCCTTAGCTCCCGACTTTACGGCGCAGGTGAGCACGGCATCGTCGTTGAGGTAGCTCTCGGCAAGACGTGGGCCGCCGATGCAGTATGCCTCGTCGGCAAGCTGCACGTGCAGTGCGTCCGCATCGGCCGTGGAATAGACGGCAACGGTCTTGATGCCCATATCGCGGCACGCGCGGATAACACGGACCGCGACCTCGCCGCGATTGGCGATGAGCACTTTGTCGAACATGAAGCCTTCCTTAACTTTCGTGCACGAGCGCAAAGGACATATCGGCGCGGCAGCAAACCTCACCGTTGACGCTCGCAGTACCCGTCGCAAAGCGGAACGGCCCGCGCGCACGGGTGATCGAGCACACCAGGTCCACCGTGTCGCCCGGGCGCACCGGACGCTTAAAACGCACCTTGTCCAGGCTCGTGTAGAACGGCGTCGCACCACGCGCTTCCTCATCGCCCATCAGCAGCACGCAGCAGTTTTGGGCGAGCATCTCGCACTGGATCACGCCGGGCACGACCGGGTTTCCCGGAAAGTGCCCCTGCAAAAAGTACTCATCGCCCGCAATCGTGATCTTGCCGTGGGCCTCATCGCCCACCAGCTCGGCCTCGTCGAGCAAAAGCATCGGCTCGCGATGCGGCAACAGTTCTTTAAGCTCTTCTTTGTTCATGGATATCACCTATCCGATTCTCATGAGGCAGCTGCCAAACTCCACGAGGTCGCCGTCGGCCACGCAAATCTCGAGCACCTCGCCATCCGCCTCTGCCGTTACCTCGTTGAGAACCTTCATGGCCTCGATGATGCAGAGGGTCTCGCCGGCCTTGACCTTGGAGCCCACGCGCACGAACGGCTCGTCGCCCGGCGCCGGGGCGGCATAGAAGACGCCCACCATGGGAGCCGTGACCTCGACGCCCTTGGGCTCCGGTGCGGCAGTGGGCGCTTGCGCGGCAGGTTCCGGCGCGGCAGGCGCAGCTGCGGGCGCCGCAACCGGAGCAGCCATAGCGCTCGGCATGGGCATGGGCACGGCAACCGGCTGCGCGGCACTCGCGCGCTCAAGTTCGACCGCGGTGCCATCGGGCTCCTCCACGCGCACGCGCGTGAGGCCGCGGTCCTCCATAACATCGGCTATCTCGGCAAGTCTTTTGGAATCCATGCTCTAGCTCCTTGTATATTTGCGCAGCGCGATGGCGGCGTTGTGGCCGCCAAAGCCCAGGTTGGTCGAAAGCGCCCAGGTAAGGTCGGCGCGAACCGCGCGATTGGGCGTGTAGTCAAGATCGCAGGCGGGATCGGGCGTGCTGTAGTTAATGGTCGGCGGCACCACGCCCTGTTCGAGTGCCATGGCACAGGCCATGACCTCGATGGCGCCCGTGGCACCGATCATGTGCCCGGTCATCGACTTAGTCGACGAGACGTGCGCGGCGCGCGCCGCATCCTCGCCAAGCGCTCGCTTAATGCCCGCCGTCTCGGACGAATCGTTGAGCTTGGTCGAGGTGCCGTGAGCGTTGATGTAGAGACCCTCGGAAGGCTTGACGTCGCCCTCGGCCACCGCCAGCGATATCGCGCGGGCAATGCCGGCAGCCTCGGGATCGGGGCTCGTGATGTGATAGGCATCATCGGTGTTGCCGTAGCCCACGACCTCGGCGTAAATGTGCGCGTCGCGGGCCTGTGCGTGCTCCATACCCTCGAGCACGAGCACGCAGGCGCCTTCGCCCATCACAAAGCCGTCGCGGTTCGCATCGAACGGACGACACGCCGACTGCGGATCGGGGTTGGTGGTAAGCGCACGGCAGGACGTAAAGCCCGCAACGGCGTCGGGGATGATAGCCGCCTCGGCACCGCCCGCAAGGATCGCGTCGGCATAACCGTGCTTGATAGCACGGAACGCCTCACCCACCGCATGGGCCGAGGTCGCGCAAGCAGTCACGACGGGCAGGGTCGGACCCTTTGCCTTGTGGCGGATCGCAATATTGCCCGAAGCCATGTTGGGGATCATCATCGCGATCATGTAAGGCGATGCGCGGCGGGGTCCGCGATCGGCAATCGTGTGGACGTTGTCGACGAGCGTCGTCATGCCGCCCACGCCCGATCCCACGTACACGCCAAGGCGCTCGTGGTCGATCGCGCCTTCGGCATCGAGTCCTGCGTCGTGCATGGCCTCGTCCGAAGCCGCCATCGCAAACTGAACGCAGGGGTCGAGATGCTTGGCGTCACGCTTGCCAAAGTACTCGGTACCGTCAAAGCCCTTGACCTCGGCCGCTACCTTGACGGCAAACGCGTCGGTATCGAAGTGCGTGATCTGGCCGACGCCACACGTACCGGCGCACATGGCCGCCCAGGTGGCAAGCGCGGTGTTGCCGAGCGGCGATACAGCGCCGATGCCGGTGATTGCAACTCTCTGTTCCATCATGGTCTCCTCATCCAAGCCGATGTATGTGCCGGCTCTAATTTCTACATCGCCATTCCGCCATCGACGCGCACGACCTCGCCCGTAATGTAGGCCGCCGCATCGCTTGCCAAAAAGCGCACCACGCCGGCCACTTCCTCGGGACGCGCCATGCGCTTGAGGGGAATCTGCTCCTCACACGCCGTGCGTACCTTCTCCGAAAGCGTTGCCGTCATATCGGTCTCGACAAACCCGGGGGCGACCGCGTTAGCCCTCACGCCGCGAGGCGCAAGTTCGCGCGCCACCGCCTTGGTCAGGCCGATAACGCCCGCCTTGGAGGCGGCGTAATTGACCTGTCCGGCATTGCCCATCAGGCCCACGACCGAGCTCATGTTGATGACGCAACCGCCGCGCTGGCGCATAAAAGTCTTGGTGAGCGCGCGTGTCGTGTTGAACGTGCCCTTGAGATTGACATTGAGTACGCGATCGAACGCATCGTCGCCCATGCGCATAAGCAGGCCATCGCAGGTGATGCCGGCGTTGTTGACGAGCGCCCAGATCGAGCCGAAGTCGCTCAGGACCGCTTCCACGCATGCGTTGACGGCAGCGGGGTCGGCCACGTCGCATTGATATGCGCGCGCCGTGGCGCCAGCCGCCTCGCAGGCTTCGCACGTCTCGCGCGCTGCATCGGCGCTGCCGGCATAGATGACGGCGACATCGTAGCCATCCTCCGCCAGGCCCACGGCACAAGCGCGACCGATGCCGCGCGAGCCGCCCGTAACGAGCGCCACCCGACGTGTGTCGTTGCGCTCGAGCGCGCCGTTGTTCATGTTGCCCATGTCGTTCCTTTCGGGTTACAGCCCTGTGGGCTATGCGAGCTCGTCGGCAATAGCTGCGACCTGCTCGGCCGTTTCGCACGAATACACGCGAACATCGCTCAACGTACGCTTGACCAGGCCGGACAGCGTTTTACCGGGGCCGACCTCAATAAACGTATCGATGCCCTGATCCTGCAGAGTGTGCAGCGTGTCAACCCAGCGCACGGCATGGCTCGCCTGGTTGGCCAGGACCTCCGATGCCGCTTGGGGGTCCGCCGGATAGGGCGCCGCCGTCATGTTTGCCACAACCGGAATGAGCAGCGGAGACGGCGCGTGGCCGGCTTGGATATACGTCGCCAGCCCCTCAGTCGCCTCTGCCATATAGGGGCTATGGAACGCACCCGACACCGCAACCTTCATCGCACGGCCGCCAGCCTCTTTTACCAGGACGTCGAGCTCCTGGAGTGTCTCGGGCGTTCCGGCTACAACCGTCTGTTGCGGGCTGTTGAAGTTGACCGGCCAGCAGTCCTCGCCGGCCTGTGCGGCCAGGCTCTCAACCTGTGCCGCATCGAGCTTGATAACGGCGCGCATACCGCCCGGATGGCGCTCGGCAGCCGCGGACATCAGCGCCGCGCGCTCGCACACGAGCTCAAAACCCGCTCGCGTATCGAATGCCCCCGCAAAGGTGAGTGCGGCGACCTCGCCCAGCGAGAAGCCCGCACAGGCGGCAGGCACCACGCCGCGCTCGCGTAGGGCAGCGGCGACGGCCAAGTCGTGCACGAACACGCAAGGCTGTGTGTTCTCGGTCTGCGACAGCTCCTCCTTAGAGGCGCTCCGGCACTGTTCACTGGTCCCCGGGCGCACCTCGTCGGCGATCGCGAACACCTCGGCGGCCGCCGGCGATGCTTCGATGAGGTCGACGCCCATCTCGGGATGCTGGGCACCCTGGCCGGCAAACAGAAACGCTACGCCACCCATGCGGACGCACCCTTCAAGACGCGCTCGGCACCTTCGACCAGGTCGTCGACGATCTCGCGCGCGCTCTGGCGCTCTTTGACCATGCCGGCAATCTGGCCGCACAAATACGAGCCCTCTTCGTAATTGCCATCCTTGGCGGCCTTACGAAGCGCACCCGTACCCATGGCGCCAAGCTCCTCGGGGCTTGCGCCTGCAGCCTCGTTCTTGGCATAGGCGTTGGTGAAGGGGCTCTTAAGGGCACGCACCGGATGTCCCGTTGAGCGGCCGGTCGCACGCGTCGACGTGTCGTTTGCCTTGAGCACCAGCTCTTTGTACTGCTCGGATACGGTACATTCGTCTGCAACCAAAAAGCGCGTGCCCACCTGGACGCCGGCGGCGCCCAGCATAAAGGCGGCTGCCACGCCACGGCCATCGGCAATGCCGCCTGCCGCCACAACGGGGATATCCACCGCATCGACAACCTGCGGAACAAGCGCCATCGTCGAGGTCTCGCCAATATGGCCACCCGATTCAGTGCCCTCGGCAACCACGGCAGTGGCTCCCCGACGCGCCACGAGACGCGCCAGCGCCACCGAAGCCACGACGGGGATAACCTTGATGCCCGCATCGTTCCAAGCCTTCATGTACTTGGTGGGGTTGCCGGCACCGGTCACCACAACGGGCACCTGCTCATCGATCACGACCTGTGCCACCTCGTCGGCAAACGGGCTCATGAGCATGACGTTGACGCCAAAGGGCTTGTCCGTCTTGGCGCGCAGCTCGTGGATCTGGTCGCGCAGCCAGTTGGCATCGGCATTCATAGCCGCGATGATGCCTAGGCCACCCGCCTCGGACACGGCCGATGCCAGCGAGGCATCGGCAATCCAGGCCATGCCGCCCTGGAACACGGGCTTTTCGATGCCAAGCAGGTCGCAGAGAGGAGTCTTGAGCATTACTACTTCTCCAATGCCGCCTCGACCGTATCGACAAACTCGCCGACCGTCTTGGGGTTCTCCTCGGTGTCGAGCTGAATGCCAAACTCGTCCTCGACGGCGACGAGGATCTCGACGGTGCCCAAGCTGTCGAGGCCAATCTCCTCGAGCGTGGACTCGGGCTTCATCTCGACATCGTCAAGGCCGGCGGTCTCGCGGATAACGTCGCAAACGCGCTCGAAGGTCTTCTGATCTGCCATGGTGTTTCTCCTTTGTTTGTGCCCTGGGGGCGTTTTTATTTCCTATGTGCAACTACTTCCAGCGAAGCAGGTAGCCACCTATATCCAAGCCGGCGCCAAATCCGACTAAGGCGATCGTGTCGCCCGGATAAAGAGCGCCGGAGTTTGCCAACCGGTCGAGGGCAAGCGGAATGCAAGCGCTCGAGATATTGCCGGTCTCGCGCAGCGTACGGACCACGCGGTCGTCCGACACACCCAAGCGCTTGACCGCCTGGCTCAAGATTCGTTCGTTGGCCTGATGGAATACAAAATGGTCGATATCCTCAACCGCGATACTCGTGTCACTCGCGAGCTTGTTGACCGTGTCGCAGATTGCATTGACGCCAAACTTGAACACGCGACGACCGTTCATGGAAAGCACACTCTCACGGTCCGCGGAATCCTTGAACGGTGAGGTCCCAGCCAGTCCCGGAACACGCAGCGTCTCGACATCGGGTGCGGTCGAAAGCTCGACGGCAAGGGGGTTCTCTCCCCCGGCCTCTATGACCGCAGCGCCCGCGCCATCACCAAAGAGCACGCACGTCGCGCGGTCGGTCCAGTCGAGCGCACGCGTCATCTGCTCGGCGGCGACGACAAGGACGCGCTTGGCGCGACCGCGGGCGATATAGCCCTCGGCGACATCGAGCGCAAATACGAAGCCAGCACAGGCCGCCGAAACGTCGAAGGCAGGACATGTGGCGCCCAGGCGTTCGGCAACGGCGCACGCTTCCGCGGGAACGAGATGGTCGCCCGTCGTCGTCGAGCAGACGATAAGATCCAGCTGGCTCGCGTCGATTCCAGACGCCTGGAGAGCCTGCTCGCTCGCTGCCATGGCAAGGTCGTCGAGTGACTCGGTGGTGCACACATGGCGGCTCTTGATCCCCGTGCGGGTAAAAATCCACTCATCCGAGGTATCGAGGAACTCGGACAGCTCGTCATTGGAAACACTGCGCTCGGGAAGTGCCGAGCCTGTTCCCAGTATCGTGAAACCCATCACTAACCTCCTTTGAGTTGTTGACGTGTTTACATCGACCAAGAGAGGATAGCGCATTTCAGTCATTGTTGACGTGTTAACATTAAATTGTCCAAATGCGACAAAGGCTTCACATTGTGTCTGCCTCACGACACCATTGCGTTATTCACTTATTCATTAAGGAGGTAGCAGCCGCTATGGATGCCAAATTAACGATAGTCGACGTAACCGGATCGACCAACGATGACCTGCTCGAAGCAGGAAAACAAGGAGCGCCGCACGGCACAGGACTTGCCGCCCGGGCTCAGACAGCAGGACGCGGCCGGCGCGGCCACAAGTGGGATTCAACCGCCGGCAACCTATTGCTTTCGATTGTCCTGCGTCCACGTGTTGATCCCGCCAAGTACTCTGGTCTTGCCGCCGTCAGCGGCCTAGCGGTGCTCGAGGCGCTCGAAAAGAAGGGTCTTGCAAACGAGATTGGCCTCAAATGGCCCAACGATCTGGTCGCGCGAGGACGCAAGCTCGGCGGCATTCTGGTCGAGGCCGCACGCGATAACGAAGGCAAACCTTTCGCCGTCTGCGGCATTGGCGTCAATGTGAACTATGTGCCTTCGGAGGTTCCCGATGGCGGCCTGCCGGCAATCGGTCTCTCGGACCTCAACGAGAATGTTCCCGCCGTCGATGTGCTACTCAAGCAGGTCTATCACGCGGTCGTGAACGCTGTAGACACGTGGGCAGAGCGTCTCAACGCCATGGAGGAAGACGCCGGACCGCTCGCGCCCGTTCACGGTGAATATATCGGTCATCTCAATTGGATTGGGGATCACGTTATCGCCCGTTCCCCCGCTGGGGACGAGCTGGCGCTTGGCATCTTTCAAACGGTCGATGACTTTGGTCGCGCGTGCATCGAGACAGAAGACGACTTGCGATCCTTCCATTTTGAGGAGGCATCCCTGCGCCCCATGGGTAAATAAGACGCCATAGCCACCCATTCGGCCGCATTATCCGGGCCCCCAAGGCCACCATTCAAAACAAAAGGGCCCCGCTACCATAATGGCAGCGGGGCCCTTTAAGCTATGAGCGATATCGCTTAGAGCTTGATGTCGATGTCGACGCCAGCGGGGAGGTCGAGACGCATGAGCGAATCAACGGTGCCCGAGGTGGGGTCGAGGATGTCGATAAGGCGCTTGTGGGTGCGCATCTCGAACTGCTCACGGGAGTCCTTGTTCACGTGCGGCGAGCGGATAACCGTGTACAGGTTGCGCTCGGTGGGCAGGGGGACAGGACCGGAAACGCGAGCGCCGGTCTTCTGAGCGGTCTCGACGATGAGCTTCGCGGACTGATCGACGACCTCGTGATCATAGCCCTTGAGGCGAATGCGGATCTTCTGGGTAGCCAACTTAAACCTCCAAAGAGTGCGAGAGATGTTCTCGCGGATTACGTAACAGGGAGCTCGAACTTAGGCGTTCTTGCTCATGACCTCGTCCACGATGGACTTGGGCGCGGGCTCATAAGAGTCGAACTGCATCGTGTAGGATGCACGGCCCTGGGTCTGGGAGCGAAGGTCGGTAGCGTAACCGAACATCTCGCCCAGCGGCACTTTGGCACGGATGAGCTTGCTGTTCTTGCGATCCTCCATGCCCTCGATCTTGCCGCGGCGACCGGAGAGGTTGCCCATAACGTCGCCCATGTACTGCTCGGGGGTCTCGACCTCGACAGCCATGATCGGCTCGAGCAGCTGCGGATCGGACTTCTTGAGGGCGTCCTTGATAGCCATGGAACCGGCGATCTTGAAGGCGGCCTCGGAGGAGTCGACCTCGTGGTAAGAACCGTCGAACAGGGTGACCTTGACGTCGAGGACCGGGAAGCCGGCGATAACACCGGTGTTCAGGGCCTCCTGGATGCCCTTGTCGATGGACGGGATGTACTCCTTGGGCACGACGCCGCCGACGATAGCGTTGACGAACTCGTAGCCGAAGCCCTCCTCCATCTTCTCGAGCTTGATGACGGCGTGGCCGTACTGACCGCGACCACCGGACTGACGGACGAACTTGCCCTCAGCCTTCTCGACGTCGTGACCAGCGGTCTCGCGGTATGCAACCTGGGGCTTACCAACGTTAGCGTCAACCTTGAACTCACGGAGCAGACGGTCGACGATGATCTCGAGGTGCAGCTCGCCCATGCCGGCGATGATGGTCTGGCCGGTCTCGTGGTTGGTGGACACCTGGAAGGTCGGGTCCTCCTCGGCGAGCTTGGTCAGAGCCAGGGACATCTTGTCCTGCTCGGCCTTGGTCTTGGGCTCGATGGCAACGTCGATAACGGGCTTAGCGAACTCGATCTTCTCAAGGACGATCTCCTTGCCCTCGGCGCACAGGGTGTCACCGGTGGTGGAGTTCTTGAAGCCGACGCAAGCGACGATGTCGCCGGCGGCAGCGTCGTCACGGTCGATACGCTCGGCGGCGTTCATCTCGAGGATGCGGCCGAGGCGCTCGCGCTGACCGTTGGAAGCGTTGACAACGTAGGAGCCGGACTCGGCGCGGCCGGAGTAAACGCGGACGTAGGTGAGCTTACCGACGAACGGGTCGGTCATGATCTTGAAGACCAGGCCGGAGAAGGGCTCGTCGAAGGAAGGATGACGCTCGATCTCCTCGCCGGTGTCCGGATCGGTACCGGTGACGGCCTCGACGTCGAGCGGGCTGGGCAGGTAGTCGACGACAGCGTCGAGCAGCTCCTGGACGCCCTTGTTCTTGTAGGCGGAGCCCACGAAGACGAGGTTGAGCTCGTTGGCCAGAACGCCCTTGCGCAGAGCAGCCTTGAGCTCCTCGACGGTGAAGTCCTCCTCCATGAGGATCTTCTCCATGAGCTCGTCGTCAAAGCTGGCAGCAGCGTCGAGGAGCTCCTCGCGCTTGGTGGCAGCGATGTCGGCGAACTCAGCCGGGATCTCGTCCATCGGCTCGGGGTAGGTCATGCCCTTGTCGTCGGCCTTGAAGTCCCAAGCAGTCATGGTGACCAGGTCGATGACGCCCCAGAAGTTGTCCTCGGCGCCCATCGGGACCTGAGCGGCCACGGCGTTGGCGTCGAGACGATCCTTCATGGTCTCGATAGCGTTGAAGAAGTCAGCACCCACGCGGTCATACTTGTTGATGAAGGCGATGCGGGGGACGTTGAAGGTAGAAGCCTGACGCCAAACGGTCTCAGACTGGGGCTGAACGCCGGCAACGGCGTCGAAGACGGCGACAGCGCCATCGAGGACGCGCAGGCAGCGCTCGACCTCGGCGGTAAAGTCAACGTGGCCCGGGGTGTCGATGATCTGGATGCGGTAGTCCTTACCGTCCTTGTTCCAGAAGCACGTGGTAGCAGCGGAGGTAATGGTTACGCCGCGCTCCTGCTCCTGAACCATCCAGTCCATGGTGGCAGCGCCCTCATGGACCTCACCGATCTTGTGGGTTTTACCGGTGTAGTAAAGAATACGCTCGGTCGTGGTGGTCTTACCGGCATCGATGTGGGCCATGATGCCGATGTTACGGGTATCGGAAAGCTTGTACTTAGGCTTAGCCATGTTAGTTCCTTACCTTAACTTACCAACGATAGTGAGAGAACGCGCGGTTGGCCTCGGCCATCTTGAAGACGTCCTCACGCTTCTTGACGGAAGCGCCCAGGCCGTTGGAGGCGTCGAGAATCTCGTTGGCGAGACGCTCGGCCATGGTCTTCTCCTTGCGAGCGCGGGAGAAGTTGACGATCCAGCGGATACCCAGAGCGGTGGAACGACGGGAGTTGACCTCCATCGGGACCTGATAGGTAGCGCCACCGACACGCTTGGGCTTAACCTCGAGCGTGGGCTTGACGTTGTCCATAGCCTTCTTGAAGGTAGCGAGAGCGTCGCCACCCTCGGACTTCTCGGCAACGATCTCGAAAGCGGTGTAAACGATGCGCTCAGCGGTGGCCTTCTTGCCGTCAAGAAGGACCTTGTTGATGAGCTGAGTCACCAGGCGGTTGTTGTAAACGGCGTCAGGCTGAACCTCACGACGATTAGCTGCTGCACGACGCGGCATGTGAAATCTCCTTAAGTGTCTACCGTGCGGCGCTTAGGCGGCACACGGCGAAAGTATCAAAACGTTATCTGGCTTATTTAGCCTTGGGGCGCTTAGCACCGTACTTGGAACGGGCCTGCATACGGTTCTGGACCGGAGCAGCGTCGTAGGCGCCACGGATGACGTGATAACGGACACCAGGGAGGTCACGGACACGACCGCCGCGGACGAGCACGATGGAGTGCTCCTGCAGGTTGTGGCCCTCACCCGGGATGTAAGCAGTAACTTCGATGCCGTTGACAAGGCGAACACGGGCAACCTTACGAAGAGCCGAGTTCGGCTTCTTGGGGCTCGTGGTGAAGACGCGGGTGCACACGCCGCGCTTCTGGGAGTTGTGCTGCAGAGCAGCGTTCTTGGACTTCTTGGGCACGGAACGACGGCCCTGGCGAACCAGCTGGTTAATAGTAGGCAAAGCGTACTCCTTCTCGAATGATTCCAGCTTTCTGTAAAGTGCAACGGCTTGAATCGAGGGGTCAGCATCCCCCTACGAAACACGCAGTTCGATAGGATACGTGCCGTTAGCTGTGCCGTCAACAGACCACGCCGCCGGGCGTATCCCAAAATGAGCATATTTCCGCAAAGCCTACACAAAAGGAATCCCCTTCTGTGCGCGGGGGCGGATTCCCGGCCCGGGCGGCCCGCTGTTTAAGTTTGCTGCTCTACAGTCCTGCGCAAGACGGAAAGCACATTAAGTGCTTTCCTTTGCGTGCGGAACTCGCGACAAACTTAAACAGCGGGCCGCCCGGGCCGGGAATCCGACGTGCTCGTCGGAACAACGCTACCTGCCAAAAAGGGACAGGTTTATTTTGGTAGGTTTTACCTGGGGAAATGCCACGCTCCAGCGGCGATCCGACCTCACTAACACATGTAGATTGGCGGTGTTTTCGGAAGTATGCGGCAAATTCTGGACCTGCCGAGCACGCCGGGGTTTTGCGATAATAAACCCGCAGGCAGAGCGCTTGAGCATATGCGGTGTGGTCGACCCATCGAGATTTTGCCGCATACTTCCGAAATTCAGGCGAATATCGCTCAAAATAACCGTCCATATAACGCAAAATAGGCCGCTTCCCCTCTTGGGAAGCGGCCTAGACCTTACGAATAGACGATGGTAAAGGGTACTTCTGTTTCGGTCTCTCCTGTTGATGTGTATCTCGTGCCCTCAAGCGTTACTGAGACCACTTGGTCGACATCAATCAACTTCGTTGGCACCCAGATGTTCTCTCCGCTATTGCGCGTATAAGAAAAATATAAGTTGAACGCCCCTGCGTCGTCATCTTCGATAATCTGCTCCGATCCATCCTTGTAGGTAACGGTCAACTTTTTCGTGACTGCGTCAATGCCCAGATCGTCGATGTGCGTCTGGATGGAAAACGGGCTGATCTCGAGAGGCGAGTCATCGGAGCGGAGTTCCTTTGTATCGACGTACGCTCCAACGCTAAACTCGGGCGTCGATGCCTCGAACAGCTTCGCGTCCTCGCCTTCGCCCTCAGTCCAGCAGATATTCCAGGTGACCGCATGTCCCAAATCTCGCTCGCGATCCCACGAGGCAAAGTACATCGTGCCGTTAATGACCGTGTCGCTTGATGTGTCTTTATCAATTGTGCAGCGTGTATCAGCCCATTCCTCGCCGAAGTTCATGCTGGGCGTGCCGATGCCTTGTTCTTCTTCACCATAGAGAACAAGTTCGCCAGTCTCTGCTGCCGGCTTGTAGTAGTTAACACCATTTGGATTGGACAACGTAAACGTCACGGCACCGCAACCGTTTTTATCGATAGCCATATCATGAATGTCGAGTGTATAGCCGTTGCCCTCGACGGACAGATTGACCTTCTGTACTGAACCCTCCAAGCTTTGGGGCGCGATGCCATCACCAAACTCTCTGGTGTAGGTGTATTTAGTCCCCGATGAGCCGCCGTTGGTCCAGGTGATGGAATCCCCGTTGCCGTGGTTTCCCCAGGCTGAGGCAAAATAGGCGGATTTGACAACGGCGTAGGCGACCCCTCCGGTCGCCAACACTCCGACAAGACATCCAACTACGGCAACATACAGAGGCTTCGCGTGACCCTTTCGACGAAGCGGCTCACCAGCAGCGGCATAAAGAACACGGTCAGCAAGATCGCTATCGGCTTGGACGGACTCGAAGGCCTGCTTGATTTGATTGGATTTCACGGTCGCCCTCCTCTAGGATGAACTTGAGCTTCGATCTGCCACGAGCCAAACGCGTTCGAACGGTCGCGGCTGGTACATGCAACAACTCGGCAATCTCTGAGGTCGAAAAGCCTAGATAGTAATAGAGCACGATGGGAACACGGAATCGTTCCGGAAGTCGCATAACGTCTGACAGGACCGCCTTGGTCTCCTCCTGCGCCGTCGAAAGCGAATCGGCCAGATTCTCAATATCCTCCACGCGCCTCCACGGCTTTCGAAAGAGAGATTTACATTCATTGATCGTGACCCGGATAAGCCATCGACGAAGATGCTCCCAGTTTTCAAATTGCGCGTCGCTTTTGAGCAACTTAAGAAAGACGTCTTGAGCGACATCGTCGGCGTCAGCGCGATCACGCAGATACGTCAATGCGATCCGAAACACGACATCCCGGTGGTCTTCGACCGCCTGTCTAAAAGCTTGTTCTTCCATAATCACCTCCCGGTGACGGTAATGATTCTTGATGAGGCCCTCACCATAGATACGCTCTTGTCGGGCGAAATGTTTCAAATTCAAGCATGAAAAACCGACCAAAATAAACCTGTCCCTTTTTGGCAAAAGGAATCCCCTTCTGTGCGCGGGAGCGGATTCCCGGAACGGGCGGCGCGGGGGTTAAGTTTGCTGCTCTACAGTCCTGACTCACACGGAGAGCACATTAAGTGCTCTCCGGCTCGTGCGGAACTCGCGACAAACTTAACCCCCGCGCCGCCCGTTCCGGGAATCCGACGTGCTCGTCAGGGCAACGTTCCTCACAAAAAAAGACCCGCTTCCCTGTTGGGAAACGGGTCTTTGGAAGGACGGTTAACGTACTAGGAAATTACTCCTCGTCGTTGTCCTTGGCCTCTTCGGCGTCGTCGGTGTCCACGAGCTGGTTGAGCAGCTCGTCGAGGGAAGCCATGTCCTCGTTGATGGCACCGTTGGCGGGAGCCTTCTTGTCGTCGATCGGGGCGCCCAGGAGCTCCTCGTCGGCGTCGGCGTGATGCGTCGGCGCAGCGGAGGTGCCCAGCAGGATGTCGTCCGGACCGTCGGGGCTAAAGACCATCTGCAGCAGCTGCGAGAGGTCTTCCTCGTCGGCAACGTCGTCGTTGTTCTCGAGGATGTAGAGCAGGTCGTGGGCCTCCAGGCCGTCACGGAGCTCCTCGATCGCCTTGGCACCGATGCCGTCGATGCGCAGCAGATCCTCCTCGGACTTGCCGACCAGGTCGCCGACCGTCTCGATGCCGACCTCGCTGAACTTGTTGGTCCAGCGCTGCGACACGCCCAGGTCGTCGAACAGGTACAGGCGAGCCTTCTCGGCGGAGATGGTGTGGCCGTTGCGGGTGAACGAACCGTCAGCACCACCAAACTCGTCGTAGCCGGCCCAGTCGAGCTGCTGCGGGAGCTGCTCGTCCAGGTCCTTGAGCTCCACCGGAGCCCACTCGGGCAGCGCCTTGGCGTTGGGCGAAGCCGGACCGTCGATATCCACGTAGCCGTCGGCCGTGCGATACGTCAGCTTGGCGTTGGCGTACGGCTTGAGGCCGGTACCAGCCGGGATCTTCTTACCGACGATGACGTTGGACTTAAGGTCGAGCAGGTGGTCGACCTTGCCCTCGATGGCAGCCTCGGTAAGGACGCCGGCGGTACGGATGAACGAAGCGCTCGACAGCCAGGAGTCAATGTTGGACGCGACCTTGAGCGTACCCAGGATGACGGGCTCGGCAACGGGAGCCTGGCCGCCCAGACGGGCAACGCGCTCAACCTCGTCGGCGAACTCGTAGCGGTCGACATACTGACCAAGCAGGTACTTGGAGTCACCGGGGTTGGTGATCTGAACGCGACGCAGCATCTGACGTGCGAGCACCTCGATGTGCTTGTCGTTCAGATCGACGCCCTGGCTGGTGTAGACGTCCTTGACGCTCTCGACGAAGGTGTGCATCGTCGACTCGATGTCGGTCAGCTTGCGCAGGTTGCGGAAGTTGACGAAGCCCTTGGTGATCTGGTCGCCGGCGCGAACCTCGCAGCCGTCCTCGATCTCGGGCATGAAGCGCACCGAAGCGGGGACGCGACGCTCGTCGAGGACACGGGTGTGATCCTCGGAGTCGGTGAGCGTCAGCACGTACTCGGACTTCTCGGGCTTAATCGAGAGGTGACCGGAGTACGGAGCCAGCTCGGCCTCGCGACCCAGGATCTTCTCGTTGACGTTGCCGACGATATCGAACATACGGCTGACCGTAGGCAGACCCTGCGTAATATCGTCGACGCCAGCGACGCCGCCGGAGTGAATGGTACGCATCGTAAGCTGCGTACCGGGCTCGCCGATGGACTGGGCGGCAATAATGCCGACCGCGGTACCGATAGCGACCGGACGACGGGTGGAAAGATCCCAGCCGTAGCACTTCTGGCACACGCCGTACTTGGAGCGGCAGGTGAGCAGCGCGCGGAGCTTGACCTTCTTAAGGCCGGCATCGACCATCTTCTGGATGTCGGCGACCTTCTCGATGTAGCCGTCCTGCTCAAAGAGCACGGTGCCATCGGGAGCCACGACGTCCTCAATGAAGCAACGGCCAACGAGGTCGGTGTTGAGGTCGGTGGTGCCGGGGATGATGAGGTTGTAGGTGACGCCCTCGTGCGTACCGCAGTCCTCTTCGCGGACGATGACGTCCTGGGCCACGTCGACCAGACGGCGGGTCAGGTAACCAGAGTCCGAGGTGTGGGATGCGGTATCGACCAGGCCCTTACGGGCGCCGTAGGTCGAAATGAAGTACTCGAGCGGCAGCAGGCCCTCGCGGAAGTTCGCCTTAATGGGAAGGTCGATCGTCTCGCCGGACATGTCTGCCATCAGGCCACGCATGCCGCCGAGCTGACGCAGCTGGGTCTTAGAACCACGGGCGCCGGAGTCGGCCATCATGTACAGCGGGTTCTCCTCGTCGAACATGTCGAGCATGAGCGCTGCAACCTTGTCGGTACAAGCGGTCCACTCGTTAACGACTTCGATGTGGCGCTCCGTCTCGTTGATGAAGCCCTCCTCGAAGTACTCGTTGATCTGGTCGACGTTGGCCTGGGCGCGGTCGAGCAGCTCCTGCTTCTCGGCAGGGATGAGAGCGTCCCACACCGAGATGGTGAGGCCGGCGCGGGTAGCGTAGTGGAAGCCGGAGTACTTGATGGCGTCGAGGATCGGGCCGACCTTGGCCTCGGGGTAACGATCGCAGCAGTCCGCAACCAGCTTGGCCACGTCGCCCTTGACCATCTTGTAGTTCATGAACTCATAGTCTTCGGGCAGGCACTGGCGGTTGAAGATGATGCGGCCGATAGAGGTCTCGAAGCGCGCGGTCTTGTTGCCGGTGACGTCGTAGTCGACAAACTCGTTCTTGCCGTTCTTGACGCGGAAGATACGGGTGCCATCCTCGTTGATGACGTTGGCGTTCTCGGCGGACACGCGGACCTGAATCTTGGCCTGCATGTCGACCTCGGAGCGACAGTCATAGGCGTGCAGCGCGTCATCGAAGCTCGAGAACACGTGGTTCTCGCCCGGCAGACCGTCGCGGACCTGGGTCAGGTAGTACACACCGATGATCATGTCCTGCGAGGGGATGTTGACCGGCTTGCCGGATGCCGGCGAGCGCAGGTTGTTCGCAGAGAGCATGAGCACGCGGGCCTCGGCCTGAGCCTGGCTGGACAGCGGCACGTGGACAGACATCTGGTCGCCGTCGAAGTCGGCGTTGAAGGGCGAGCAGACCAGCGGGTGCAGGTGGATAGCCTTGCCCTCGACCAGCACCGGCTCAAAGGCCTGGATGGACAGACGGTGCAGGGTCGGTGCACGGTTGAGCAGCACGACGCGGCCGTCGATGACCTCTTCGAGGATGTCCCACACAAAGGTGGCACCACGGTCGATAGCACGCTTGGCGCCCTTGATGTTCTCGACCTTGCCGAGCTCGACCAGGCGCTTCATGACGAAGGGCTTGAAGAGCTCCAGCGCCATGGTCTTGGGCAGACCGCACTGGTGCAGCAGCAGCTTGGGGTCGGTAACGATTACCGAACGGCCGGAGTAGTCGACACGCTTGCCCAGCAGGTTCTGACGGAAACGACCCTGCTTGCCCTTGAGGGCCTCGGCGAGCGACTTGAGCGGGCGACCGCCACGGCCAGAGACCGGGCGACCGCGACGGCCGTTGTCGAACAGGGCGTCCACGGACTCCTGGAGCATGCGCTTCTCGTTGTTCACGATGATCGCAGGAGCGTCCAGGTCGAGCAGGCGCTTGAGTCGGTTGTTACGGTTGATCACGCGACGGTAAAGGTCGTTGAGGTCGGACGCGGCGAAGCGACCGCCGTCGAGCTGGACCATCGGGCGCAGATCGGGCGGAATGACCGGGATGACGTCCAGGATCATGTTCGCGGGGCTGTTGCCACCCTTCAGGAAGGCGTCAACGACCTCGAGGCGCTTAACGGCCTTCTCGCGCTTCTGCTTCTGGGAGTCCTCGTCGGCAATGATAGCCTTGAGCTTCTCGGCCTCGGAAGGAAGGTCGATGGCAGCGAGCAGGTCGCGGACGGCCTCGGCACCCATACCACCCTTGAAGTACATGGAGTAGTAACGGGTCATCTCGCGGAACAGCGGCTCATCGGAAATGAGGTCGCGCTCAGTGAGCTTCATGAAGGCGTTGAAGGCGTCCGTGCGGAGCTGCTTCTCGTCCTTGCACTCTTCCTCGATGTCAACGATGCCGGAGGCGATCTCCTCGGGGGTCAGCGGCTCCTCGTCGGAGAACTCGTCAAAGTTCTCGGGGTCGCCCTGCTCCTTGAGGGACTCGATCTGGCGGGCGCACTCGGCATCGATCTCTTCCAGATCGGCGGCGAGCTCCTCGCGCAGGTCGTCGGCGTCGGCCTCGCGGGCCTCATAGTCAACCTCGGTGATGATGTAGCTGGCAAAGTACAGAACCTTCTCGAGGTCCTTGGACTTGATGTCGAGCATACGGCTCATCGGGAAGCTCGTGGGGCTCTTGAAGTACCAGATGTGGGACACGGGAGCGGCGAGCTCGATGTGACCCATGCGGTCGCGACGCACCTTGGCCGAGGTGACCTCGACGCCGCAGCGCTCGCAGACGATGCCCTTAAAGCGGATGCCCTTGTACTTGCCGCAGGAGCACTCCCAGTCCTTGGCGGGACCGAAGATCTTCTCGCAGAACAGGCCGTCCTTCTCGGGCTTGAGGGTACGGTAATTGATGGTCTCCGGCTTCTTGACCTCACCGTGCGACCAGGAACGGATCTGGTCGGCGGAGGCAAGGGAGATCTTTACCGAGTCAAAATCAGTAGCTTCGAAATCTGCCACAGTCAACTACTCCTTATCAGTGGTCGTGGCGGCGACAGCCTCGGGTGCCTCGGCGGTCTCGGCATCCTGGGCCTCGACGTCGGCGTCAACGCCGGCGAGCGCAGCCAGGTCGTCGAGAGCAGAGGTCTCCTCGGCGGTCACAGGGGCGGAGGCGTCCTCGTCGGCATCGTGCATGGGCTCGATGTCCAGTGCGAGGGAGCGAATCTCCTTGACGAGAACCTTGAAGGACTCGGGGATACCCGGGACCGGGACGTTCTCGCCCTTGACGATGGACTCGTAGGTCTTGACGCGGCCCACGGTATCGTCGGACTTGACGGTCAGGATCTCCTGCAGGACGTTGGAAGCACCGTAAGCGTACAGTGCCCAAACTTCCATCTCGCCGAAGCGCTGGCCGCCGAACTGGGCCTTGCCGCCCAGAGGCTGCTGGGTAACCAGGCTGTAAGGGCCGGTCGAACGGGCGTGGATCTTGTCGTCGACCATGTGGCCGAGCTTGAGGATGTAGGACGTACCCACGGTAATGGGCTCGCGGAACTCCTCGCCGGTGCGGCCGTCAAACAGACGGGTCTTGCCGCGCTCGTCAAGCTGGGTGACGAACTCGGGACGCATATGATCGCCAAAGGCAGCGGTGGCCTTGTTGAGCATGTTCTTGTTGGCACGACGGATGACCTCGGCGATCTCGTCCTCCTTGGCGCCGTCGAAGACGGGCGTCGCGGTGAAGAACGGACCGGGGACGTACTTGTCGGAGTCGGCCTGCTCGGTATCCCAACCGCACGCAGCAGCCCAGCCAAGGTGGCACTCGAGCAGCTGGCCGACGTTCATACGCGAAGGAACGCCCAGCGGGTTGAGGATAACGTCGATCGGGGTACCGTCAGCCATGTAGGGCATGTCCTCGACCGGCAGAACGTTACAAATAACACCCTTGTTGCCGTGGCGGCCGGCGATCTTATCGCCCTGCTGGATCTTACGACGCTGGGCGACGTAGACGCGCACCTGCTCGTTGACGCCGGGGGCCAGGTCGTCGCCGTTCTCGCGGCTAAAGCGGACGACGTCGATGACGCGGCCGTAAGCGCCGTGAGGCATCTTAAGGGAGGTATCGCGGACATCGTGAGCCTTGGCACCGAAGATGGCGCGCAGCAGGCGCTCCTCGGCGGTCAGAGCGCTCTCGCCCTTAGGCGTGACCTTGCCGACCAGGATGTCGCCAGGGCCGACCTCGGCGCCGATACGGATGATGCCGTCCTCGTCGAGGTTGGCAAGCATGTCCTCGGAGAGGTTCGGGATCTCGCGGGTGATCTCCTCGGGGCCGAGCTTGGTGTCGCGGGCGTCGATCTCGTGACGGGTGATGTTGATGGTCGTCAGCAGGTCCTCGGCCACCAGGCGCTCGGACACGACGATACCGTCCTCGTAGTTAAAGCCTTCCCACGGCATGTAGGCCACGGTGAGGTTCTGGCCCAGTGCAAGCTCGCCGTGATCGGTCGAAGGACCGTCGGCCAGAGGCTCGCCCTGCTCAACGGTGTCACCGACGCGCACGAGCGGACGGTGGTTGATGCAGGTGGACTGGTTGGAGCGCTGGTACTTGGCCAGGTGATACTCGTCCATGCCGCCGGCATGCTTGACGATGATCTTGGCGGCGTCGGCAAAGATGACCTCGCCGGCGTTCTTGGCCAGGGTGACCTCGCCGGAGTCCAGAGCGGCGCGACGCTCCATGCCAGTACCGACATAGGGAGCGGCGGGGTGAACCAGCGGCACGGCCTGACGCTGCATGTTGGCGCCCATCAGCGTACGCTTAGCGTCATCGTGCTCAAGGAACGGGATCAGCGTGGCTGCGACGGAAAGCATCTGACGCGGCGAGACGTCCATGTAGTCGACGTCCTCGACGGGCACGTCGGCGGGAGCGCCGAAGGAGCCGTCGAAGTCGCGGGTACGGGCGATCACGGTGTGCGGGCGGACGATCTTGCCCTCGGCATCGGTCGTGATGAACTCGTTGGTCTTGGGATCGAGCGGCGTGTTGGCCGGCGCGATGACGTGCTTCTCTTCCTCGTCAGCGGTCATCCAGTCGATCTGGTCGGTGGCAACGCCGTTCTCGACGCGGCGGAACGGAGCCTCGATGAAGCCGTACTCGTTGACGCGGGCGTAGAGAGCAAGCGAGCCGATCAGGCCAATGTTGGGGCCTTCGGGGGTCTCGATCGGGCACATGCGGCTGTAGTGCGAGTTGTGAACGTCGCGGACGGCCGTCGGCACGTTGGTGCGGCGGCTGGAGCCCGACTTGTGGCCGGCAAGACCGCCAGGGCCGAGTGCGGACAGACGGCGCTTGTGGGTCAGACCGGTCAGGGGGTTCGCCTGGTCCATGAACTGCGAGAGCTGCGAGGAACCGAAGAACTCCTTGATGGAGGCCACGATCGGGCGGATATTGATGAGCGACTGCGGGGTGATCTCGTCGATGTCCTGGGAGCTCATGCGCTCACGGACGACGCGCTCCATACGGCTCATGCCGATACGGAACTGGTTGGCAACGAGCTCGCCGACGGTACGGATGCGGCGGTTGCCGAAGTGATCGATGTCGTCGACCTTGAAGCCCTGCTCGCCGGCAGCGAGGGACAAGAGGTAGCGCAGCGTCGCGACGATATCCTCGTCGGTGAGCACCGTGACCTCTTCCTCGGTGGTGAGGTTGAGCTTCTTGTTGACCTTGTAACGACCGACGCGGGCCAGATCGTAGCGCTGCGGGTTGAAGAGCAGACCCTCGAGCAGGCTGCGGGAAGCGTCCACGGTGGGAGGCTCGCCCGGGCGCAGACGACGGTAGATCTCGATGAGGGCGTCCTCGCGAGTGAGGGCGGTGTCGCGCTCCAGGGTGCGCTTGATCACATCGGAGTTGCCGAGCAGCTCGATGATGTCGTCGTTGGTGACGGCGATGCCAAGGGCGCGCAGGAACATCGTGGCGCTCTGCTTGCGCTTACGGTCGATGGAGACCATGAGCTGGTCGCGCTTGTCGACCTCAAACTCAAGCCAGGCACCGCGGGACGGGATGATCTGGGCCTTGTAGATCTGCTTGCCCGAATCCATCTCGGAGCTGTAGTACACGCCCGGGGAGCGGACGAGCTGCGAGACGACGATACGCTCGGTACCGTTGATGATGAAGGTGCCCTGATCAGTCATCATGGGGAAGTCGCCCATGAAGACGAGCTGCTCCTTGATCTCGCCGGTCTCCTTGTTGGTGAGACGGACGTCGGTCAAAAGCGGAGCCTGATAGGTCATATCCTTCTCGCGGCACTCCTCGACGGTGTGCGCGGGGTCGCCGAACTGATGCTCGCCGAAGGTAACCTCGAGAACATGGTTCTGGCTCTGGATGGGGCTGGATTCCTTGAACGCCTCACGAAGGCCCTCGTCCTTAAAACGCTCAAAGGATTCCCTTTGAACAGAGATAAGGTTGGGGAGCTCCATGGCCTCCGGGATTTTCCCGAAGCTGACGCGCTTGCGCTCAGTGGCAGTGTATGCGTAGGTCACCAGGTTTTTCCTCCTTCACGGAAATGCTCGGTGGGTTGGCGAGGCATGGCTTCGCCAGTTATCGCAACCTAATAGTTTATCAGGTACCGACCGTTGGGCAAGAAAAGCCTTGACGCAATTGAGTTTTTGGAGTAGCAAAGTTTTTCGACAGAAAAGGTACAGGTAGATAGGTATGTATCGAACATCTGTTCATATATTTTCTGTGAACAGAGAGCCGGCAATCGCAGCTCTATAAAAAAACGGGCGCGAACCGAGGTCCGCGCCCGTAAATGTCGATGCCCGAAGGCTTACTTGCGCATCAAACCGCCGCGCTCGTCGATGGCGTCCCAGAAGGCGCTGGCAAAGCGAGGATCGCTTGCGGCCATGAGGGCGTTGGTGGCCATCCAGCCAGACGGGGTGCCGGTGTCGTAGCCCGAGAGCGGGTCGATGACGACAGCGTACATGGCCTCGCGGTCGAGCGAGCGGGCCATGGCGTCGGTGAGCTGGATCTCGCCGCCCTTGCCGGCCTGCTGATCGGCCAGCAGGTCCATGACCAGCGGGCTCAGCAGGTAACGACCGACGATGTACAGGTTGGACGGAGCCGCCTCGGGAGCGGGCTTCTCGACCAGACCGCCGATGCGCCAGACAGCGCCCGGCTCGGCATCGGCAACGCCCTCGGCGCCCTCGAGCGAACCGACTCGCTCGCCGGCGATAACGCCGTAGCGGCTGACTTCCTCGGGCGAGCAAGCAGCAACGGCGATAACAGAAGCGCCACCGTGCTCCTTGGAGACGGCAAGCATCTTGTCGCAGATGTCACGGTTGGGCACAACGTAATCGCCCAGAAGAACCAGGAAGTTCTCCCCTGCCACAGCGTCGGCGGCAGAGCGAATGGCGTGGCCAAGGCCCTTGGGCTCGTACTGATAACGGAAGTCGACCGGCATACCACCAGCATGGGCGACGGCGTCGGCGTAGGCGTCCTTGCCACGCTCGCGAAGCAGGTTCTCGAGCGAGCGATCGGGCTGGAAGTAGCTCAGCAACTCGGGCTTGCCAGGAGAGGTGACGATAATAGCATCGTCGACCTCATCGGGGTCGAGCGCCTCCTCAACGACGTACTGGATGACCGGCTTGTCGAGCACCGGCAGCATCTCTTTGGGCGTGCACTTAGTGCCAGGCAGAAAACGCGTGCCAAGACCGGCGGCGGGGATGATTGCCTTCATGTTGTTCAAGGATCCTTTCGCAGGCGCAGAATGCGCCCTGTGCGTGCGGCACGGCGGCCGCAGACCAAATTGCGATACCGAAGTATCTTACCGCCGGAGGCATACGTCGCCGTAAGGCAAACGCAATTCTTCAGCAGGTCAACGCAAATTATTGCGCGAATGGTGCAATTTTATCGCCCAACGGTAGCGGCCCCAAAGCACCGCAAACGACAGCAATTTGCATACCGAGCCAGCAAAATAGAGGGGCCAAAACAAAAAAGACGGGGCTCGCAATGCGAGCCCCGTCTGCAAAGAAATCTGGCGAGAGAGCCTGATTACTTGAGGGTGACAGCAGCGCCAGCAGCCTCGAGCTTCTCCTTGGCAGCCTCGGCGTCCTCCTTCTTGGCACCCTCGAGAACAGCCTTGGGAGCGCCCTCGACGACCTCCTTGGCCTCCTTCAGGCCAAGGTTGGTGAGCTCACGGACGGCCTTGATGACCTGGATCTTGTTGTCGCCGAAGCCCTCGAGCACGACGTCAAACTCGGTCTTCTCCTCGGCCTCAGCAGCGCCAGCAGCAGGAGCGGCGACAACAGCGGCAGGAGCAGCGGCGGAAACGCCGAAGGTGTCCTCGATAGCCTTGACGAGCTCGGAAGCCTCGAGAAGGGTCATTTCCTTAAGAGCATCGATGATCTCATCGGTGGTAAGCTTAGCCATTTCTAAGTCCTTTCGGTTTCCGTGCGGATGCACGGAGATCAGTTAAAACACGGCGCGAATGCGCCAGGGGTGCGGCGTTGCCGCCGCGGGTGAAAACAGCGACTAGGCTGCCTTCTGCTCGGAGACCTGCTGGATCGAACGAGCGAGACCAGAGGAAACGCCGTTGACGCAGACAGCGATGTCGCGAGCGAAACCGGAGATGAGACCGGCGATCTGGCCGAGAAGCTGATCCTTGGTGGGCAGCTCGGCGATAGCCTTAACATCATCAGCGGAAACGGCCTTGCCGTCGGAGATACCGCCCTTGATCTCAAGGACGCCCTTGGACTTAGCGGAGAAGTCCTTAAGGGCCTTAGCGGCCTCGACCGGCTCGGACTCGTAGAACACATAAGCGACGGGGCCGGCGAGGATCTCGTCGAGCTCGGGCTGCTCCTGGTTCTTGAGAGCGATCTTGACCAGGTTGTTCTTGTAGACCTTCATCTCGGCGCCGCACTCGCGAAGCTGATGACGCAGCTCCTGAGCCTGCTTAACCGTCAGACCGTTGTAGTTGACGACGAACAGACCGGCGTTCTCGGCGATACGGGACTCGATCTCTGCAACCTTGTCGATTTTGTACTGCTGGGGCATGAATTACACCTCCTCGAATTCTTTCCGGGCACGGTCCGCCACAAGGACGTGACGGGGGCATGTCCAAAAAGAAAGCCCCCGCGCTGCATGAGCGACGGGGGCGAGAAGACATATCTACTCGACCACCTCGGCTGGCGGGATATCCCATTAAGCTCGCGGGCAATGCCCGTTTGCACCGGCTGTCTCTGGCAGCGGATTCGTGCGTGAACCGAAAGTATTATGGCGGGGACCCCGGCGTCGGTCAACGGGCGCGAGGATTCGTACACAAACCCTGCATACGCTCCGACCGGGAGGGGCAGGGCGAGTTTTCCGCTCGGTCAAGTCCTGGGCTCGCACGAAGGCCACATTAAGTGGCCTTCGGCTCGTGCGGAATCTACGGAAAACTCGCCCTGCCCCTCCCGGCCGGAGCTACGTTGCCTTTGCTGCGAATCCTCGCGTCCGTTGGCCGGCACGCCCCACTCATAATGCTTGGGTCGGTGGGCTGATGTGTTGCGTCCCTGAGGACTACAAAGTCGAAATGAAGGTGGACAGGCGATTTAGGCCTTCGTCCAGATCTTGGTCGGAGACGCAGTAGCTGAGGCGGATGTGGCCTTCGGTGCCGAAGCAGTTTCCGGGGACTAGGGCTACGTTGGCTTCCTCGATGGCTTTGATGCAGAAGTCTTCGCTGGTTAGGCCGAATTGTTTGATGCTCGGGAAGGCGTAGAAGGCACCTGCCGGTTCCACCACGTCGAGGCCCATGGCGTCTAAGGCCGCGAGCACGCGTTTGCGGCGGGCTCGGTAGACTTTGAGCATGGGGGTTGGGTCGACGGTCAGGGCTCGCGCTGCTGCGTCCATCTCAAATGAAACGGCACTCGATACTAGGTATTGGTGGGCCTTTGCGATCTCGGCGATGACGGGGGCCGCCGCTGCGAGCCAGCCCAAGCGCCAGCCGGTCATGGCCCAGGGTTTGGAGAAGCTCTCGATAACTACTGTCTGATCGCGAAGCTCTGGGTGACGCTGGGCAAAGCGCTCGTAGCCATCCACATAGACTAGGCGGTTGTATACGTCGTCGCAAACCACGTAGATGCCCGCCAGCTCCGCTACGCGCGCCACGGCGTCGAGCGATGCCGCGTCGAGGATGCAACCCGTAGGATTGTTGGGCGAGCAGATGACGATGGCCTTGGTCGCCGGCGTTACGCAAGCACGAAGTGCGCCCTCGTCAATCTGGAATTGCGCAGGCTCCGTATCCAAAAAGACCGCTTTGGCGTGATTGGCCACGACGATGCTCTCGTACAGGCCAAAGGCCGGCGTGGGAATGATGACCTCGTCGCCGGGGTTGAGCATGGCCATAAATGTTGCCGACAGGGCCTCGGTCGCGCCGTCGGTCAGAATGACCTCGTCGGCAGAATACGTAAGGCCCGCATCCCCCATGTAGGCAGACAGCGCCTCGCGCAGGGCAGGGCGACCGTTGTTGGGCGGATAATGCGTGTCACCGCGATTGAGCGAGGCCGTCACCTCGGCGCTAATCACATCGGGCGTGGGAAAATCGGGCTCGCCAAGCGCAAGCGCGATGCACCCCGGGTGCTGGGCGGCGAGCGCATTGATCCGACGGATGCCGGAGGGCTTGAGCGTGGCAAGCGAGGTATTCATGGGCAGACGCATGGCGTTCCTTTCGTAAGGGTTGCACTAGGATAGCGCGGCGGAGCGCCACCAGACGGTGTAACCTAAACGGAAACCAACCGGAAAGGAGGCGGCATGGAGACGACCGCACGCGGCTATGCACCAAAAGCACTGCATAACATCGCGTTTGTCAGTATTCCCGAGAGCGCCGATCTTGAGTTTTTGCTCTGGGACCTGCAGGATGCCATCGCCGCCTATGCTCAACTTTCTGGCACCGCGCTCCCCCGTCCGGTTGACTTGGGGGCGGATGATGCCGACGGCGTTGCCGATGGCATCGTACTGGCCATTGAAGATGTGGCTGACGATGAGACGTTGACAGCTATCGAGCAGGCTCTTGAGCGCTTTGGCGGTACGGGAGCGCGTGTCTATGCCGCGATTCGAGCCGCGCAAGAGGGCGCTGAGCAGGCGCGTGGGACCACCGTTCGTCTGCACAAGGCATGCGAGCGCCATGACCAATTGTGGTGCGGCGGAGTTGTCATCTGTGCCGGCGGCGGCATCGCAGCGCTTCGCCGCTCCCCGCGCATGGGCCTCTTGCGTCGGCCATTTTCGGAAGCGATGGACAAGCTCGTAGGTGCCGTGCGCATGGGTTGCTCGGTTGAGCATGCGCAGCGACTTGGCGGCGGCAATGCCGGTAGCGTCGATGCCGACGGCATGGTGCGCGTCAAGCCCGCGCTGCCCGCACCGATCTGGCATGCCATCATGAAACACCTCGGCACCCGCGCCCAATCAGATATCTAAATTACAGAGCGCCCCAATCAACGGCATCGCGCCAGCGCTCGACAAGGCGTTCCAGGCGCCACGCCGCATTGGCGGGACTTGTCGACGGCAGAACGATGGCCGGCAGCCCAGCGCGCTCTTGTAGATAGCACTTGTAGAGCCGCCCTGCCGTGCCGCCGTTACAGACAACGACCTCGATAGGAGCTGCGCCGGTAATGCGCTCGGCATGCACCGGAACGACGTTTTTGATGCTCGCGTCGCTTGAGCCCTTGATGTCGCAGCTCTCGACCACATCCCACAGGGCCACGCCGCCGTTCAGCAGCATGGCCCGCTTGGCGGCAATCGAGGCATCGAGCGTCGCGGGCTCACCGCTTGCCAAAGGATCGCCCTCTTTGGGCGGCACGGGCACACCGAGGCACGCGGCCATCACGCGCCAAAAGCGGTTCTGCGGATTGCCGTAATAGAAGGCATTGGCACGCGAGAGCACCGAGGGAAACGACCCCAACACCAAAACGCGCGAGCGCTCGTCAAACACGGGCTCAAACCCATGCTCAATATGTTGATAGCCTTCGTCGGACGCCGCCATGGCCTAGGCCCTCAACAGATAGCGCACCTCGTAGGGCGCAAGTTCAAGGGAGCCTGTCAGCTCGACCGTGGGCGCATCGTCGGCAAGCAGGTCGACGAAGGAGCCGTTGAGTTCGCCGGCTCCAAAGGTATAGGGCTCGTTCACGGCATTGACCGCCACGAGCACCGTCGCGTCGTCGCAGGCGCGCTCGAACAGCAGCTGCTTGTTCTGGATCACCACGTTGCGGTAAGCGCCGTAGTTGAGGGCACGGGCTGCCGCGTCGTTTGCCGAGCGTAGGTGCGCAAGCTGCGTGACAAATGCCGTCAGCTCGTTAGGTGCCGAGGTGTCAAGCGCAGGACGTAGCGCCCAATCGCCATCGGGGCCGCCCTTTTCGCCAGTAATCCCCCACTCGCTGCCGTAGTAGACGCATGGAATGCCCGGCATACCAAAGAGCATGCCGTAGGCAGGGCGCAGGCAGGACTTGTCCGTCAGGATGCTCGACAGGCGCGGCACGTCGTGGTTGTCGACAAACGACAGCAGATGCTTGCCGCGATAAATGCACCACGGGTCACCGCCAAACTGGCGATGCAGCGAGTGGGCAATCTCGAACATGTTGACCGAGTTAAAGCTGGAGTACAGGCCCTTGTAGCACTCGTAGTTGGTACAGGAGTCGAGTATCTCGTCGTTGACGATCTGGTTGTAGTCGCCGTGGAGCGTCTCACCGATCAGCACGAAGTCGGGCTTGAGCTCACGGGTAAAAGTATGCAGGCGACGCATGAAGTCGCGGTCGAGCATATAGGCGACGTCCAGACGCAGGCCGTCGATGCCAAAGACCTCGGCCCAGCGACGCACGGACTCAAGCAGGTAGTCGACCACGGCGGGATTTTGCAGGTTGAGCTTCACAAGCTCAAAATGGCCCTCCCAGCCCTCGTACCAAAAGCCGTCGCCGTAGCACGAGTCGCCGTCAAAGCTGATGTGGAACCAATCCTTGTAGGGCGAGTCCCACTTGCGCTCCTGCACATCGCGGAAAGCCCAAAAGCCGCGACCGACGTGGTTGAAGACGGCATCGAGCACCACACGGATGCCATGGGCGTGCAGCGTCTCGCACACGGCGGCAAAATCGGCATCCCCACCCAGGCGGCGGTCGATATGGCGCAGACTGCGCGTGTCGTAGCCATGGCTATCAGACTCGAGCGGCGGGTTGATGAGCACAGCGCCAATACCGAGTTCCTGCAGGTAGTCGGCCCATTGGGCGATTTTCATAATGGGAGCATCGGGGTTAGGCGCGGTGCCAGCAGCTTGGGATAGTTCATCCTCGGCAACGGAGGCAGCGTTTTCGCGCGGAGCTCCGCAAAAGCCCAGCGGATAGATCTGATAGAACGTCGTCTCGTATGCCCACATAGCAACCTCCCGGTAAGCTCAACACAACGACATCCATTGTATGCCCGGCAGGGTAGCTAGTTTGGGACGGGCTTGGCGCGACGGATGGCTGGGAACAGTACGGCGATGGCGAGGATCTTGCCAAACAAATGGTACTGCCGAGATGCCGCCGAGCGAATAGAGAGGTGTCCGCACGGGTGGCTATCCTATGATGAAGACAGCATATTCCCACACCTGACCTACAAAGGTAGTTGAACGATGGCAGACATTAAAATCAAGATCGTCAGCAATCCATATCAAGAAATTGTCCGGTTCTTCCGATGGGATAACGGCTGGCAAGAAATAACGACCTCCTCAAACCCCAATAGCGCGCTCCATAGCACGAAGATCGTTAGCGGATTCTTCCCCTTTAAGGCCGAAGAGATCATCGACATCCTCGCCAAAGAGTTCGGCGGCGGCGACAAAATCGAATTGCATTTTGAAGGCGCGGATGACGAATGGCAGGAGCTGCTCGCCATCTGTACCGAAGGGCCACGCGCCAACACATACGAGGCTATGCGAGACGAGCGTTATCTATCAAACGCCCGAGACGTCTTGCCAGAAATTGTCGAAGTCTTCAGGGAAATCCAGGAGCTTGTAGACGAAGCAGTCTCCGAGCGAACAAAAGTCTCTGAGCAAATTAGGAAGTTCACCGATGTTTCGAGCGACATCATCCCGCTGTGCGTGCTTGGCACCTATAGCGCGGGCAAATCGACGCTCATCAACGCCCTTATCGGCATGGAAATCCTCCCCAGCGGCGATGGGCCCGTAACGGCACGCATATTCCAAATCAAGCGCTCAAAAGACCGAGACCGCGCAATGGTTCAATTCTTCTGTAGCAACAGGCGGTTCTTGTTGCGCTTTGACCTTGATGGCCTCATGGAAAACAAGGAGCTTGCGGGGGACCCCCTCTACGACAAAATCGCAACCAAGGTTGCCGGTTCCACAGCCGGCATGGCGGCCCATATGAACAACACTCTCAAGGTTCTTAACTCATATCATGCCGATGAAGACGACCGGACCATCTCCGATCTGATCAGAATCGAAGTCCCCTTTAGCGATACCGACCCGTGGCCCCATGACAGAGAGTTTGTCATCTTTGACACCCCCGGCCCAAATTCCGCCACGAATGATGACCATACCAGAGTGCTCAAACAAGCCATGGAAGGCCTCTCGAACGGTCTTCCCATTTTCGTTGCCGAGTACACCACACTCGACACGAAAGACAACGAGAACCTCTCCAACGAAATAAAGGAGATCCCCGCAATCGATGAACGCTTTGCCATGATCGTAGTCAACAAGGCGGATTCCGCCGACCTTCCCAAAGGCGGGTTTGACGACGAACGGGTCTCGGACATCATGCGCCAGTTCATTCCGTCCAGGCTCTATGGTCAAGGTATCTACTTTGTTTCTTCCATTCTCGGCCTAGGCTCAAAGAACTCCGGCGAGTTTATAAGCGACAACTATGCCGAAAGATTCGAAGACCAGCAGCGCAAATACACCGACCCGACAAGCCGCTTCTATAAAACGCTCTACCGTTACGATATCCTTCCGGGACAGATCTCGCGCAGAACCAATCGCGAATCCGAGGCTTGCAAGGACCTCCTTCTTGCCAATAGCGGACTCTTTTGCATCGAGAACGAAATACGCCTGTTTGCCGAACGGTACTCCGCATATAACAAATGCAGCAGGTCGGAATCGCTTCTGCAAGAAATTGTCGGCATAACCGAAGAAGAGATTGCCGACAAGAAAACTGACCTTGAACAAAAGAAAGCGCAGCGAGAAGCCGAACTCGAAGAGGATAAGCGCGCTCTTATCGATCAGCTCGAAGCCTGCAAGGAGCATGCAAAGGAGGATGCTTCGGCAAGCTATAGGGAAACAATCGACAAGAGCGTTTCGGCCAAACAATGGGAAACCAGTCTTGATGCGCTCCAGGCACGCCAAAACGCCATTACCGAGGAAAAGCGAGAGGGGCTCGAGTACTCAAAACGCTCAATCGCGGCAGCGAAAGCGTTTGATTCGATTGCACCCAACTTCTTCAATAGGCTCGGCGACTCCATAAAGGGAAGCCAGGTCAATGCGCAAAAGGATAGTGAACCTCGTCCAACGGGTGGCCTCGCGGACGTTGGCAAGGGTCTTTGCGATGACATAACCGATGCATTTCACAAAAGATCCGATGCAAAGGCCGCCGAAAAAACAGCCGACAAAGATGCCGCCGACCAACTCTTTAACGAGGTCATCAATCACTATGACGAATGTACCGAGCAAATAGCTCAGACCATCGATGAGCTGTCGCAAAGCTATTGGAAAGATTGCGCAGAGCGTAGCCGCGATGCCCTCTATCGCATCGCCACCAGCAGCGACAATCCTCTTTCCGAAGAAAAGCGCCAAGAGGTCGGCGATATCATTCTTAAATATCATGGCCTCGCGCTCGATAAGACAAAGGGTCCCATTTTCAGCAAGGCAGACTTTACCGAACTGAAGCTCATGGACCGTGTCATCTTTAAATCCGACAAGCTTTTGCTTAGGAAAGTCGAAGACAAATTCAACCGCGAAATCTCACGGTATTTCTGCGAAGCGCGCGCCGAAACAGAGCGCGAGCATACCTACGGCTTTACCGAATGGCTCAACGAGCTGCTCGGCCAAATTACGAGCAATATCACCGACTACAACCCGGTGCTCCATGGCCATGTCGAAGACATCAACAGGCAAACCGCGGAGATCAACGCTCTCGAAGCAAAACTCGAGACGCTCAATAATCGAAAAGAGTACATTGCGCGCGTCATTAATTGGAAGGAATAGGCTGATCGTATGGGCATCAAAAACGCGATTATGCGCGCTGCCGATAAAGCCGGCAACGCGGTCGCAACCGTCTCGGTACTTAGCAGCTCCCAACTCGATGAGGTCGACAAAAAGCGAACAGCATACTTGTCAGAAAAGCCGAATCCGGCAGACGAGCAAGCTGTCGAGCTCACCAATCGGCTCTTGGCAACTGCCGCCGTTGAGCTTCACAACGCCTATCTGCCACAGCTGCGAAATGTTTACGCGCCGATTGACCCCTCTATCGAATACCCCACGGGCTTTAACGCCGACAACAACATCCGCTTCGTGAATATCACGAAGTGGATCGTCGACCCCAACGAGGACAGTCTCGAGAAGCTCGTAAATGTGTACGACGTTCTTTCTGACGAAGACTGCAACATTGCGCTGGTTTTTAATCGCACCAGCGCAAGTACCGAGGTATTTCTCGCAGTCGTCAATAGCGACAATGCCCGTGACAACATCGACGCCGATAATTTTTCCCGGCGCATGTCGGATGCCCTGAGGGGTAACTTCCCCGGTTCCGAAGTGGGACCCGCCAACCGCGGTCCCATTCCGTGTCTAGACAATCGACGCCTGTCTTCGGTTGCCGCCGTTTCGAATATTCCGGCCGAAAAGAACGAGAAGTTCGTCACGCAAACTATTGAGAAGGTTCTCGACGGCATTGTGCCCGGTAGACCGAGCGAAGATTACACTATCGTGCTGCTCGCAACCCCGATTCACGATATCGAATCGCGCAAGCTCCGTCTCGCCGAACTCCACTCACTGCTGACGCCCTATGCCTCATGGACGACCAACTATACCTACCACCAAAACGACTCCATCGGATCGTCCGCGACGATTGGCATCAATGCAGGCGTGAGTGCCGGCAGGCAGGTGGGGAGCAATCAGGCTGTTGCTCAAAACTACAACGAAACGGACTCGACAAACGAGTCGACCTCGGAATCGAGCAACGAGAGCGTAACCGACTCGTCCACATCGACCGAAAGCATCACGGATACGGTCACCGACGGCAGAAATGAATCCTCGAGCGGAGGCGTTAACTTAGTCGTATCCGCAAGTCACACGGAGAGTTCGTCGCACTCCACGTCCACGGCAACAGGCACAAGCTCATCTACCGGCAAAGCCATATCCAACTCGCTCGGCAAAGCCGTTACCAGCGGCGTTGGCAAGGCCGTCTCTAAGGGAGCGTCCGTAACTTCTGGCGTTTCGCAGGCCGTAAATCTTGGCGCCAACTTTGGTGGATCGTTCGCGCGCTCAAGCACGGTCACCGCTACCATCGGCGCCGACGAAGGCATCACGCAGACGTTTAAGAATTACTCCATCCAACACGCGCTCGAAATACTCGAGTTGCAAATGAAGCGCTACGACCTTGCCTCGGCACTCGGCATGTGGGACTTTTGTGCCTACGTGCTATCAGAAGACCACAACGTCGCGAACAACGTTGCCCACACCTACCTCGCCCTCACCCAGGGCAAAGAGTCCTATATGTCTCAGGCTGCAGTAAACCTCTGGCGCGGAGACCTTGGAGAGCAAAGCGCCGACGCTGCGGCAATCTGTTCCTACCTTCGCGACCTGCGCCATCCTGTTTTTGCCCTCTCCCCCGCCCTGCTCGATCAGCATCCGAGCTTTTCGGTCTATCCGGCAACAGTCGATGCAACCGCCGCCCTATCGGGCAAGGAGCTGGCTTATTCGCTCAATTTCCCCAAGAAATCCGTCCCAGGGCTGCCCGTTATCGAGTGTGCGTCTTTTGGACGCAATGTCTCAACGTTCGATGGCACGCAGCCCCAACAAGGCCTTTGCATAGGCAAGGTTTTCCATATGCATCGCGAGGAACACATTAGGACGTTCCTGTCAAAAGACTCGCTCGCCTCGCACACCTTTGTTACGGGCAGCACCGGCGCAGGAAAGACCAATACCGTCTGCCGCATCCTCGATCAGGCGCTCGACCAGCAGGTCAACTTCCTTGTCATTGAACCTGCCAAGGGCGAATACAAGGACGTGTACGGGGGCCGCGAAGACGTAAACGTCTTTGGAACCAATCCAGAATTCACACCGCTCCTGCGCATCAATCCTTTTAGCTTCCCGTCCGGCATCCATGTGCTGGAGCACCTCGACCGACTCGTCGAGATCTTTAATGTTTGCTGGCCCATGTACGCCGCCATGCCCGCCGTCCTTAAAGACGCTGTCGCCAGGTCATACGAAGACTGCGGATGGGATCTTGCCGCTTCTGATAACCCGTATGGAGCCGATCTCTTTCCCTGCTTTGTAGATGTTGCCCGCAACGTCCGCGAGATTCTCAACTCCAGCGAGTACGATGCCGAAAATAAGGGCGCCTACAAGGGGTCGCTGCTCACGCGTCTCAACTCGCTCACCAACGGGCTCAACGGCATGATGCTTTCGTCGAACGAAGTCGATGCTAGCCTGCTTTTTGACGCCAACACAGTCATCGATCTATCGCGCATTGGCTCCGCCGAAACAAAATCCCTACTCATGGGTCTTCTTGTACTCAAACTTCAAGAACATCGCATGGCCGAGAAAAAGGGCATGAACCAGCCGCTTCGCCATCTGACCGTGCTTGAAGAGGCACACAACCTGCTTAAGCGATCGTCGAGCAGCCAAGGCTCGGAGAGCGGCGACCTGACGGGCAAGAGCGTCGAGATGATCTCAAATGCCATCGCCGAGATGCGTACATACGGCGAAGGCTTCATCATCGCCGACCAGGCGCCCGGACTTCTCGATATGGCAGCCATTCGCAACACAAATACCAAGATCATCCATCGCCTGCCCGATCTTTCGGACCGCGAGCTCGCCGGTCGCGCCGCCAACCTCAACGACCAACAGATCGTCGAACTGGCACGACTGCCTAAGGGCGTTGCGGCGATCTATCAGAATGACTGGGTCGAACCGGTGCTTTGCAAGATCGCCAAAGCAGAAGAAGGCGAGCGCTTTACCTACAACCGTCCCATCGAAGACACCACAGACGACCAACACGATGATGCTCTTTCCGTAGCGCGCATGTTGGCATACGGCATCAGCATTGGAACCGAGGCGGAACTGCATAGCATTCGCGAACGGCTCGATCACCTCCATATCGGCGCGTCCACAAAGGTCAGTATTCTGCGCACCGCCCAAAACCCGCCCAACGAACCGTACATGACCAAGCTGGCGCCCATTATGAGCGCGCTGTTCCCCGATGTCGTCAAAACGGTCGAACGTGAGCTCAAGAGCGGCAATGAAGCCGAGCAATTGACAAGAGCGGCAGAAGCGGCGCTCGGGGCTTCCATCAACCGCGAAATCGACAACCGCACCAGGCGAGTCATCATCCAGGGCATCATGACAGACATCCTGTACCTGCAAATGCAAGATACCCAGGCATATTCTGATTGGCACAACTGGAACGAGAATAGCGAGGTGGGCTAATGAAGTTTAAGCTGATGGAGTTCAAGCAAATGAAAGTCGACGAACCCAAACCAGGCGATAAACTTGGGTTCAATCCCGATAAGCTCATTGGCCCCAAATCAAAGGAAACCAAAGCAGAAGTTAGCGATATCGACCGCACGGACTCCATCAATCCTGACAAATTGATTATGTCCTCGGTGGAATCGTGCGATTATCCTTCGAGCTATAAGGAGAGGCTGGACCGTACACCGAGCATGGATAATCCCCATGGCAAATGGTCGGGCGATCGAGGGGAATCGATGTTTATTCCCGCAGTCGATAGGGTTCGCGAGATTCTTCGAAACAAAGGTCTTGAGGGCATCAATTACAAGGATGGAATTCCTGACTTCAACCCTATCTCTGAAGCGAAAGTAACCATACAAGGCATGAGCCAGCATAGGCTTTCGCAGATGGGCGAGAACGGCGCGCGCATTGTCGGCAACTATGAAAAGGCAGACATTGAATGCGCAAAAGCTTGGAACCTTGAGCAACGCGATGGCAAAGATGATTGGACGCATCAGGATGTCAAGAAATGGCGCGAGGCAAATGAGTACACCTGGCACGAGCACAATGATATGAAGACGTGCTCTCTTGTTCCGACCGAAGTTCACAAGGTGTGCAGCCATCTCGGCGGCGTAAGCGAAATCAAAAACATACTGAATCAGATTGGCGGCTTCGATGACTAACGGCATGAATCTGTGGGGCAGGGATTTCTCGCTCCCCGTCTATTACGAGTGCGACTCGGACCAAGACGTCCTCGAGATTCAAAAGGAAGCAAAGGACGCCCTGCTTGCAAGCTGGGATACCGTTGAGGACAGCAAGGAAGCGATTGAAGATTATTGCCTCGAAAGAGACGGCGATCAGATCGAGAGTCCCATTACGAACATTTTTAGATACGTTATTCCGACCAGCATTGTGGCACTTCGAAGCGACGATGCTCGCAAAGTGGCGCTCATGTGCAACTATCGCTTTGATCCCGAACATGGGCTTGCTGCGGTATTTGAAAACGAAAAACTTACGGCCGTCGTCCCCCAAGACGAGCTGTAGGCCAGCCGCAAGCAACCAGAAAACAAAAACTGAGGTCGTCCCAACGCAACGTCGGGGCGGCCTCAGTTTTGTTATACGCATGCCCGCCGCGCATTCCCTCCCCCAAAATAAGTTGCGGTGAAATAGTTCCTGCTTGGGCCTTCAGGGGTCTTAAACAGGAACTATTCCACCGCAACTGATGAGGGGACGTGGTTAGGCGACAGGCTTTGCGCGGCGTATGGCCGGGAACATCACTGTGATAGCGAGGATGACGCCCACTGCGGCGATTGCGCCACCCGCGCAGCCGATCCAGGCGATACCGGGACCCGAAACCACGGCGCCGCCGATCGCGGTACCCGTGCCAATACCGAGGTTAAACAGGCCCGAGAAGATCGACATGGCGACGGCCGATGAATCTGCCGACGTGTGCTTGATGAGCTCGGCTTGGAACGCCACGTTAAAGGCCGTGGCGCAGCAGCCCCACAGCGCGCAGACGGCAAGCACTGCCACGAGCGACGATGCGGCCGGACCCATGAGCAGCAGAGCCACCGGCACGCCGGAGAGCGTAATCGCGAGGAACGGGAAGCGGTGCCCATCGAACAGTCGGCCAAATAGCCAGCTTCCGAGCAGACCAGAGCAGCCGAACGCCGTCAGCGTCATAGTGATGGCGCTTGCGTCGACATGCGCGACCTGAGCCAGGAAAGGCTCGATATAGCTATAGCCCGTGTAATAGCCAGTTGCCATGAACACCGTGACCGCATAGAGCGCGATCAGTAACGGGTTCTTGAGCAGCTCGGGCAGTTGCTTGACGGTAAAGCGCTCGCCCGCCGGCATGGTTGGAAACACGGTCGCCTGGTAGACGACCGCGACAGCAGACAGTGCTCCGACCACGGCAAACGTCATACGCCAGCCCACGGCCAGGCCAATGGCGCGGCCGAGCGGCAGACCGAAGATCTGTGCGATGGAAGAGCCCGTGGCGATCATGCTGATGGCGAGCGCCCCGTGGCGTGTGTCAACCAGGCGCGACGCCATAATCGAGGCGACCGACCAGAACACGGCATGTGCGCAAGCGACCACCAGGCGCGCGCAGACCAGGATGGGATAAGTCGGCGCCACAGCGGACAGAAACTGGCCGAGCGAGAACACGGCGAGCACGCCCAGCAGCATCCGCTTGAACTCGAAACGCGAAGCGAACACCATGAGCGGCAACGACAGCAGCATGACGCCCCAGGCATAGACCGAGATCATGATGCCCGCCTGGGCCTCGGTGAGCGAGAACGACGCGGCGATATCAGTCAAAAGGCCGATGGGCATAAACTCCGACGTGTTGAACACGAACGCACAGCAGGTGAGCCCGACGAGCGGGAGCCACTGCCTGAGCGTGATGCCGTCTTGCCTTGCCTGACTCATATATAACGTCTCCAATCATTTTGAGTGGAGGCGATTATATAGCAACGGTCCCGCATCCGTCAGCAACAGATGCAGGGCCGAAAACAATTCGATACACAGAGGTTGCGCCGTCAATACATAACTAAGCCAACCCCAGCAATATGCCCGCCGAATGCACGACAAACGCCACGATCCAGGCGACTGCCACCTGAAACGCGAACACGGCAACGGCGTAGCGCGCGCCCAGCTCGCTCTTGACGGCGCCGATGGCAGCCACGCAGGGCGGATACAGCAGCGTAAAGACCAGAAACACATAGGCAGTAAACGGCGAAAACATGGTCGACAGTGCCGCGGGCGAGGTCGCGCCCAAAAGCACCGTGAGCGTCGATATGACGCTCTCCTTGGCGATAAGTCCGGTGACGAGCGCCGTGGACGCACGCCAGTCGCCAAACCCAAGCGGCGCCAGCGCCGGCGCGATGATGCTGCCGAGGCCCGCAAGCAGGCTTTGCGACTGATCGGCGACCACATTAAAGCGAATGTCGAACGTCTGAAGGAACCAGATGACCACGGTAGCGGCAAAGATAATGGTAAAGGCCTTGGTAATAAAGTCCTTGGCCTTATCCCATGCCAGCATCACTGTCGTCTTGACGCTCGGCAGGCGGTAGTTGGGAAGCTCCATGATAAACGGCACCGGGTCGCCCTTAAATGCCGTGCGGTTGAGCACCAAAGCCGCGATGCAACCGACCGCAATGCCAATCAGATAGAGCGAGACCATGGCGGGAACCGTCGCCTGCGGGAAAAACGCCCCGCACAGCAGGCCGTAGACCGGCAACTTGGCCGAACAGCTCATGAACGGCGTGAGCATGACCGTCATCTTGCGGTCGTGCTCGGATGGGAGCGTACGGGTCGACATGATAGCCGGCACGGTGCAGCCAAAACCGACGAGCATGGGCACAAAGCTGCGGCCCGACAGGCCAAAACGACGCAGCACCTTATCCATGACAAAGGCCACGCGCGCCATGTAGCCCGAGTCTTCCAGAATGGAGAGGAACAAGAAGAGCACGACGATAATCGGTAGGAAGGTCAGCACGCTGCCCACACCCGTAAGCACGCCGTCGACAGCCAGCGAGCGCACCACGTCGTTGGTGCCGAACGCCTTGAGGCCCGCATCGGCCGAGGCGATGACGGCAGCGATGCCGTCCTCCATGAGTCCCTGCAACGCCGCGCCGATCACGCCAAACGTCAGCCAAAAAACGAGACCCATGATCACCAGGAACGCCGGAATGGCTGTGTAACGACCTGTCAGGATGCGGTCGATCTTGACGGAGCGCACGTGCTCGCGGCTCTCGTGCGGCTTGACGACGCAACGCCCACACACGTCGCCGATAAAGCTAAAGCGCATATCGGCCAGCGCGGACAGGCGGTCGGTGCCGGCCTCGCCCTCCATCTGGGTAATGATGTGCTCGATGGCGTCGAGCTCGTTGCGATCCAGGTGAAGCGCCTCGGTCACCAGCTCGTCGCCCTCAACCAGCTTGGTCGCCGCAAAACGCACGGGAATGTGCGCCGTCGCGGCATGGTCCTCGATGAGGTTGGCGATGCCGTGGATGCAGCGATGCAGTGCGCCGCCGTCTGGACCATCGGGCGCGCAGAAGTCCAGGCGACCGGGGCGCTCGCGGAACCGCGCTACGTGCAAGGCATGATCCACCAACTCGCCAATACCCTCGTTGCGGGCAGCGCTAATGGGGACAACCGGCACGCCCAACAGACTCTCGAGCAGGTTGACGTCAATGGCGCCACCGTTGGTCGTTACCTCGTCCATCATGTTGAGCGCGATGACCATGGGGCGATCGAGCTCCATAAGCTGCAGCGTTAGGTACAGATTGCGCTCGATGTTGGTAGCGTCGATGATGTCGATGATGGCGTCGGGATGTTCATCCAGGATAAACTGGCGGCTTACGATCTCTTCGCCCGTGTACGGCGACAGCGAATAGATACCAGGCAGATCAGTGACGCTCGCCTCGGGGTGGTTACGGATGGTGCCGTCCTTGCGGTCGACCGTCACGCCGGGAAAGTTACCGACATGCTGGTTGGAGCCCGTAAGCTGGTTGAACAGCGTGGTTTTACCGCAGTTTTGGTTGCCGGCGAGGGCAAAATGTAGCGGTGCGCCCTCGGGCACGGCCGTTTTTGCCGCACGGGGCGAATACGTTCCCTCGCCGAGAGCCGGGTGCTCCGTCGTGCCGATTGCGGCGTTAGCGCGCGGACCCGTATCGGTGTCGTGAACATCCACGAGCTCGATGCGAGCAGCATCATCCTTGCGCAGCGTCAACTCGTAGCCGCGTAGGCGAATCTCGAGCGGGTCGCCCATAGGGGCGTACTTCATCATGGTGACTTCGGTGCCCGGTGTTAGGCCCATGTCCAAAATATGCTGTCGGAGTGCCTGGTCGTCCGATGCCACCGATGCGACAACGGCGTCCTTTCCAATCTCGAGCGTATCGAGCTTCACGTCCGTGTTCCTCCCCCGGCGCCCACAAGGCGTTGCATTTTGTTTACCATGGCTAACCGTTTGCCATGGCTAACCAATTTTAACCATGCATGATAGCGCGAACACACAACGATGTTCAATCGACAGATTGTTGCAAGGGGGGGCAGGTTGCTTTTCGCAAATAGACAGGATGCGGAGCAACGAGGCGCGAGGGGGTCCGGTTCGCCGTTTCCCAGACAGGTCTGCTGCGGAAACTGCATCCCACTACTCGGGCGAATTCCGGGACGCAGTTTCCCGCGGAGGCCTCTCGCGGAAGCTGGGGACCTCGGACGATTTTCCGGACCATGCCCCGGCGCTACGCCGCATGGCCCCTC